>NZ_JBHVGB010000020.1:0-51619 GCF_042801335.1 Nocardioides sp. NPDC057577
GGGCACCTCGGTGCCCGCTCGACCGGCGTACGTGACTTCTCGGCAGGTTGTCAGCCGTGGATGTCGCGGCGGCGGAAGCCGACCATCGATACCAGGAGCAGCGCGGCCGCGACGGCGCAGAGGCCGAGGGTGTGGCTGAGGGGCTGGGTCTCGAGCATGGTGTTCTCGATCCACCAGAACGGGGACAGGCCGCGGACCCAGTCGGGGAGCTTGAGCGCGTCGGCCAGGATGAGCACCAGGAACATCCAGCCGAAGATCGCCCAGCTCACCGCGCCGGCCGCCTGCGGCACCCAGGCGTAGAGGGCCAGCGCGAGCGCGACGATCACCAGGACCGCGGGGACGTAGGCCAGGGCGAGCACGGTGAAGTCACCGAAGCCGACCTCGTCGACACCGGTGGCAGCAGCACCCAGGCCCATCGCCCAGATCCCGGTGACCAGCACGACCAGTGAACCGAGTCCGGCGACGAGGGCGTTCGAGAGGAGCCAGCGGAGCCTGCCGAGGGGCTTGGCCAGCACCAGGGCCGCCCGGGTGGCGTCCTCCTCCGCCTTGACCCGCAGGGTCATGATGATCGCGTACGCCGCGGCGCCGAAGGCGGAGTAGGCGGCGATGAACGCGGCGAAGGTCTTGATCATGTCCTCCGCGCCGCCCTTGAGGAGATCGGCGTAGATCGGGTTGTCGCCGACGGCCTCCAGCATGTTCGGGACCTCGCTCAGGATCGAGCCGGTCGCGAACCACATCAGTCCGAGTCCGGCGGCGGTCCAGAACAGGCCGGTACGCTGCCGCACCCACGCCAGGGCGATCGGCCCGTCGAGCAGCGGCGAGGCGTCGGCCCGCCCGCGGCGTACCTTCACCATCCCGGCGCCGAAGTCACGGTGGGAGCCGAGGAAGGCGGCGACCGCGAGGAGGACCAGCGCGACGACCGCGGCGATCCCCAGGGGCCAGATCCGGGTGTCGACGAAGACCCTGGTCTGGTGCACCCAGGCGATGGGGGAGAGCCAGGACAGCGGGCTGCCCAGGGGCTCCTGGATATCGCCGACGACACGGGCGACGTAGGTGGCGCCGACGACGGCGAAGGCCATGCCCATCGCGCCGCCGCTGCTCTCGGAGAGCTGGGAGGTGACCAGCGCGACGGCTCCGTAGACCAGCGCCGCCAGGGCGATCCCGAAGGACATCACCGCCGAGTCGACCGGGTCCAGACCCATCGCGACCATGGCCAGCATGCCGGCGGTGGCGACGATCAGGTTGGTCAGCGCGACCTCGACGATGACCGCGAGTGAGGGGGCGTGCCGGCCGAGTACGCCGGCGCGCATCAGCTCCGAGCGGCCCGACTCCTCCTCGGAGCGGGTGTGGCGGACGACCTGCAGGATCGTCATGACGGCCAGCGCGACGACCATCCAGAGGATGAGCTCGTTGGCGACCGCGGCGCCCATCGTGTAGTCGTCGAGGCCGTAGCCGGGGCCGCCCATCGCGATCATCGCCGGGCTGCTCAGGGTGACCGCGCGCGCGGCTCGCGCCTCGGGGTCGTCGTTCAGCACCGCGTACTCGCCACCCGGCGCCAGCGAGACCAGGTAGAGGACCGCGACGATCAGGGTCCACACCACGATCCGCACCCGGTCGCGGCGGAGCATGAAGCCGATCAGGTGTCCGGTGCCGGTGAAGGAGTCCAGGAGCCCGCTCTTCGGGACCGGAACCGCGGTGGCGGCGCTCATTTCGCGACCTCGGACTCGACCTCGGACTCGGTGATCACGTCGCCGTAGTGGCGCATGAACAGCTCCTCCAGGGAGGGAGGCGTGATGGTCAGACCGTGCACGTCGAGCGCGGTGAGCGTCTTGAGCACCTCGCCGACGGAGGCGTTGTCGACGTCGAAGGCCACCCTGGTCCCGGCGCCGTTGGGGTTGATGACGAGGTCGTTGACGGCCGAGATCGTACGCAGCGTCGACGCGTCCCCGCCGACGGTGGCGACGACCGAGGAGCGGGTCAGGTGGCGCAGCTCCTCGAGCGTGCCGGACTCGACGGCGACCCCGGCACGGATGATCGTGACGGTGTCGCAGACCTTCTCGACCTCGCTGAGGATGTGGCTGGAGAGCAGCACGGACGAGCCCGCGGCCTTGGCCTCCCGGGCGTACTCGGTGAAGACGGCCTCCATCAATGGGTCGAGGCCGGAGGTCGGCTCGTCGAAGATGTAGAGGTCGGATTGGTCGAGGAACGCCGCGACCAGGGCGACCTTCTGCCGGTTGCCCTTGGAGTAGGTGCGCGCCTTCTTGGTCGGGTCGAGGTCGAACCGCTCCAGCAGCTCGGCCTTCCGTGCCTTGCGCTTGGCCTTGTCGCCGCCCGGCTTGAGCCGGGTGAGGTAGTCGATGCACTCGCCACCCGAGAGGTTCGGCCACAGGTTGACGTCGCCGGGGACGTACGAGATCCGCTTGTGCAGCTCGACCGCGTCACGCCAGACGTCGCCGCCGAAGAGGCGGGCGGTGCCGGCGTCGGAGCGCAGCAGCCCGAGCAGGATCTTGATGGTGGTGGACTTGCCGGCGCCGTTGGGGCCGAGGAAGCCCGCCACCTGGCCGTGCTGGACGGTCAGGTCGAGGCCGTCGAGGGCCTTGAAGGAACCGAAGGACTTGTGCAGACCCGCGATCTCGACCGCGGGGATGTTGTCGGACATGGAAACTCGCTTCCGCGTTGGGAGGGTAGGAGGACGTACGCCGACGGGCCTGGCGTCATGGGGACGGGGGCTCGGTCGTGGCGTCCTGCGGCGGGTCTGGGACGTAGAGCAGGTATTCGTCGAGCATCCGGCGGGTGGTGAAGACGCCCTGGGTGTAGAGCTCGATCATCGGCAGGTAGCTCGTGGCCAGGAAGCCGCGCACGATGCCGCTGATGTCGCTCGGGTCCTTGGCCGGGTTGAGGGTGAGCTCGAGCATGAGCGAGCCGAGGGCGGAGAGGACCAGGTAGCGGGCCCGGGCCGTCTCGTCACGGCTCGGCTTGATCAGTCCCGCCTCGACGCCGTTCTTGGTGTAGCCGACCGCGTCCTCGATCATCTGCTCGATGAAGGTGCGGCCGACCGGGCCGCCGTCCTGCAGCGAGCGGAGGACGTAGCCGAGCATCGGCGCGTACTCGTCCGCGGCGGCGAACCGGTGCAGGATGCTCTGCCCCGAGGACAGCTCGTCGATCGTCTCGTTCTTCGCCGAGCGGATCTCGGCGAGGACCTGCTCGTCGCACTCGGCGTGGAGCTCGTCCTTGGAGCCGAAGTGGTGGATCACCAGCGCCGGGCTGACCCCGGCGTCGGTGGCGATCGAACGGACCGAGGCGCTGAATCCGTCACGCGCGAACCGCAGCACGGCGGCGTCTCGGATCCGGTCACGGGTGGTCGGGTCGGCAGGGGCTGAACGCATGTTTAATGCTAAACACGTGTTCAGCCCCTGCGCAAGGGGTAACCGATCAGTTCGTGGTCCAGCGGAAGTCGACCGCGATCGGGAAGTGGTCGGAGAGCATCAAGCCGGTGCCGTCCTCGCGGAAGTCGGGGTCCAGGTTGCGGTAGGAGGTCGCGCTCAGGTCGACCCCGCCACCGTCGCGGTAGAGCACCTTGTCGACGACCTCGCACTCCACGCCCGGGTTCACCTCCGGGCACCCCAGGGCCGGGCTGCCGCGGTCGGGCTCGTCCCCGCTGCGTACGAGCTCGACCCAGGCGTCGGTGAGTCCGTTCGCGGCGGCGAAGGCGGAGATCCGGTCGCCCTCGCGGGTGTAGCGCGTGTTGGTGTCGCCCATGACGAGGACTGCGTTGCCGGCGGAGTGCTCGGAGAGGTACGCCGTGAGCTGCTCGAGGTTGCTGCGGCGAGCGGCCTCGTCCAGGCTGTCGTCGCCGGCGTCGGCATGCAGGTTGTAGACGTCGATCCAGGTGTCCGGGGCGATCTGGGCGCGGTGGAAGGTGAACCCCTTCGGGGTCAGGCAGTCGGCCTGGTTGATCCAGCAGCGGTTCCAGGTGACACGGTCGAGCGCCTCGTACGGCTGGTGGTGCAGGCTGTTCAGCCCGCTCCCGAACGGCACGCCGCCCGAGGTCGGGGTGCGGTGGGCGTGCACGTCGGTCTCGTAGAGGTAGGCGTGGTAGTTGAAGTCCTCCTGGACGTTGACGATGTCGAACCCGGCGATCCGCCGGCCGATCTCGTTGGTGGCGGACTTGCGGGGCGTCGGGGCGCTGGAGATGGCCTCGGGGAGGCCGGCGATGTTGTACGTCAGCGCACTGAAGCTCCCGTCCTGGGCCTGCGCGGGCGTGGTGGCGAGGAGAGGGAGGGCCACGGCGAGCGAGGTCGTGGCGGCGAGGGCGAGGAGACGCTTGATCTGAGGCACGAGAAACTCCGATCGAGTGTGGGGTTGTTGGCTCGCGATGAGCCCACCCATCGTGGCGGAGTTCGTGGTGCGTGTCCGCAGATCTCCTGCGTACGTCCTCAGCCCGCGTAGCGCGCGGCCCGAGCCGTCGGCTCGCCCGGCCCGGAGGTGAGCAGCGCGAGCAGCTCCTCCTCCAGGGCGGCTCCGACCCGGCGGCAGAAGTCCTCCGGCTCGTCGGCGGCGTCGGGGGACTCCGCGACGATCCGGTCGACCACGCCGATCTGCTGGAGGTCGACGGCGAGGACCCGCTGCGCCTCGGCCATCTCGGCGGCGTGGTCGGAGTCGCCGTGCACGATCGCGCTCGCACCCTCCGGCGGTAGCGGGGAGAGCCAGGCGTGCTGCGCGGCGACCACCCGGTCGGCGGGGAGGAACGCGAGCGCGCCACCACCGTTGCCCTCGCCGAGCATCAGGCTGAGCGTCGGGGTCTCGACGTTGACGAGTGTTCCCAACGTACGCGCGATCTCGCCGGCGATGCCGCCGTTCTCCGCCTCCGCCGACAGCGCCGCGCCGGGGGTGTCGATGACGGTGACGACGGGGAGCCCGAGCCCGGCGGCGAGCCTCATCCCGCGCTGCGCCTCGCGCAGCCCCTCCGGTCCGAGCGGCTGGTGAGCCTGTTCGCGCCGGTCCTGGGCCAGCACGAGGCACGGCGCCGATCCGAACCGCGCCAGCGCGATGATCAGGCCCGGGTCCCGCTCGCCCTGCCCGGTGCCGTTGAGGGGTACGACGTCCGAGGCCGCGATCCGGAGCAGCGCCCGCGCCCCCGGCCGGTCGGTGCGTCGGGACCGCGTGATCGCGTCCCAGGTATCGACCGCCGAGAAGTCACCCCCGTTGGCCGAGACGTCACTCCCGTCGGCCGAAGCGTCACCCGATGACCTCTCGGCCGACGCGAGTGACGTCTCGGCCGACCTGCCTGACGCCTCGGCAGAAGGGCGGAGGTCGAGGATGGTGAGAACTCGGTCGACGAGCCCGGCGAGCTCGTCGGGAGGTACGACCCCGTCGACGAGGCCGTGAGCGAAGAGGTTCTCCGAGACCTGGACGCCGGAGGGGAAGGGGCGGCCGTTGAGCACCTCGTAGACCTTCGGGCCGAGGAACCCCAGGAGTGCCCCGGGCTCGGCGACGGTGACGTGGCCCAGGGAACCCCACGAGGCCATCACGCCGCCGGTGGTGGGGTGGCGCAGGTAGACGAGGTAGGGGAGTCCGGCGGTCTTGTGACGGGTGACCGCCTCGGCGATCCGCACCATCTGCACGAACGCCGGTGTGCCCTCCTGCATCCGGGTCCCGCCCGAGGCCGGCCCCGCCAGCAGCGGCAGCCCCTCGCGGGTCGCCCGCTCCACGGCCGCGATCAGCCGCTCGGCCGAAGCGCGCCCGATCGACCCGGCCAGGAACCGGAACTCCGAGAGCACCACGGCCACCCGCCGCCCGGCGATCCGGGCCTCGCCGGTGACCACCGACTCATCGGTCCCCGCCCGCTCCCGGGCACGCACCAGGTCGGCGGCGTACGCCTCGGGGAGCTCGCCGTGGACGGGCGGGGTGTCCCAGGACGTCCAGGTGCCGGGGTCGAGGACGAGGTCGATCAGCTCGGTGGAGGTGAGGCCCATGCCGGGACCATACCCCGGGTTGGCTCATTGGCTGAGCCTCTGTCCATCCGCGGACACAGCGACGAATAGTCGATAAAGCCGATTAACATTGACTAGAAGACCTCATGAAGGAGTCCGGAATGAACGCCCCACACGCCCCCGAGTTCCTCTGGTATCTGCCCAACTTCGTCGAGACCGGCCACCGTGGCGACACCGCCTCGCCGGAGGAGGGGTACGGCACCCTCGACTACCAGGTCGGCCTGGCCGAGGCGGTCGAGGACGCCGGCTGGACCGGCGCCCTGCTCGGCACGAGCTGGGGGAGGCCCGACACCTTCACCGTCGCGACCGCCCTGGCCGCGCGCACGACCACCTTCGAGCCGCTCGTCGCGATCCGCCCGGGCTACTGGCGCCCGGCCAACTTCGCCACCTCCGCGGCAACCCTCGACCAGCTCAGCCGGGGCAGGGTGCGGGTCAACATCGTCTCCGGTCAGGACGACCTGGCCGCCTATGGCGACCGCGAGGACTCACGCACCGCCCGCTACGCGCGGACCAAGGAGTTCATGCGCCTGGTGCGGCGGTTGTGGACCGAGGAGAACGTCACCTTCGACGGTGACCACTTCCAGGTCACCGGCTCCACCATCACCCCGCGGCCCTATGTCACCGACGACCGGCCGCATCCCCGGCTCTACTTCGGCGGCGCCTCACCGGAGGCCGAGGCGGTAGCCGCGACCGAGGCCGACGTGCAGCTCTTCTGGGGCGAGCCGCTGGACGGCATCGCCGAGCGGGTCGAGCGCCTGCGTGGGCTGGAGGGATCGCTGGGCCGTGACCTGGAGCCGCTCGAGTTCGGGCTCAGGATCACCACACTGATCCGCGACACCCGCGAGGAGGCCTGGCGGGACGCGGAGGAGAAGGTACGCCAGATGGCCGACAACGTCGGCGACCGCGAGTTCCGGCGCGCGGGCCGCGCGGCGGTCGGGCAGAGCCGGCTCCTCGACCTCGCCGACCGTGGCGACGTGCTCGACGACTGCCTCTACACCGCCCCGGGACGCTATGGCGGTGGCGGGGCCGGAACCACCTGGCTGGTCGGCTCCGCGGACGACGTCGCCGCCGCGCTCGCCCGCTACCAGGAGCTCGGCGTGAGCCACTTCGTCCTCTCGGACACGCCCTACCGGACCGAGGTCGCCCGGGTCGGCGAAGCGCTGATCCCGAGGCTCCGCGACGCGGGCCGGGTCGCGCTAACGGGGCCAAACGGCGTACGTCGAGCGTAGTTAACCGGAAAGACACGGTCCTGACCTGGGAAAACCGTTGGTAGGTGGAGGGTGTTCGCTCTATCCTGGTAGGACCCGGTCTCACCACCGGGCGAAATCCACCTGACCTGTTGAAGGGCCCACGCATGAGCACGCAGCACTCGACCACCGCCCCGGCGGCCTGGTCGCTGACCGCTGCGCACGAGCGCGACCCTCATGCCCGCGGGAGCCGACAGTGACCTGGGTGCATAGCCGCACCGGATCACTCCGGGCCGCTCCTGCGAGACATGTCTGTCTCGTCGGGGCGGCCCCCTTTTTTATTCAGTCCAGTGTTTCCGTCTGATCTGCACGCGATCTCTATCCGACTCTCCTGGGAGGTAAACGAAGATGACCACGACCGTGGGTGCCGTGACCCTGTACAACGCCTCCTTCGAGCCGCTCGGGAGGGTCTCGTTCAAGCACGCCGTGCGGATGCTGTTCCGTGAGGTGGCAGTGGTTCACGAGCAACAGGGCGACAAGATGATTGGGCCACATCCATGGCCCAAGGCGGTGCGGCTGGTCCGCTACATCGCCATGCATTGGATGTATCGGCCGGCCGGCTACTCCCGCGAGGGAGTGCTCAAGCGCGACCAGCATCGTTGTGCCTACTGTGGCGGCCAGGCCCGCACCATCGACCACCTGCTGCCACAGTCACGCGGCGGCAGATGGACCTGGCTGAATACCGTGGCGGCGTGCGGCAAGTGCAACGGCCGCAAGGGCAACCGCACGCCCGAGGAGGCCCACATGGCTCTCCGCATCGAGCCGTACGTCCCGACCCGGGCCCAGCTCGCCGCCATCCTCTGACCTCTCGGCGTCAGAAACGGACTTCTCGGCGGGATTTCAGGTTCTCGACTTGACGAGACATTAATAAGTACGATGGACTTACAAACATGTCCAAGGCGAGACGTCGTACGTTGCGGCCGATCGGTAAGTTGCTGCAGGAGGATGCGCGGCGGCATCACCGATCCCTGGTGCTCCAGCATCTGTTCGCGGTGGGTCCGGCGAGCCGCGCCGACTTGGCTCGGTCCTCCGGTCTGACCCGGGCGACGGTCTCCGATCTGGTGGGCAGCCTGCTCGAGGACGGGCTCGTCGAGGAGCTCGGAGCGCCGGTGGAGAGCCGGGTCGGGAAGCCGCCGATGCTGGTCGGGCTGGCCGCCGACGCCACGCACATCGTGACCATCGACGTCTCCGGTGACGACCAGGTCGCCGGAGCCGTGCTCAACCTGACCGGCGATGTCGTCCACCGCACCGCCAGGTGCCGGGAGGGCCGCACCGGAAGCGAGGCCGTGCGTCTCGTGAAGGAGCTGGTCACCGAGCTGATCGCGAGCACCGACCGGCCGATCCTCGGCATCGGGATCGGCAGTCCCGGTGTCGTCGCGGCCGACGGCACGGTGGTCGCCGCGCCCAACCTGGGCTGGGCCGATGTCGCCCTGGCCGATCAGGTGCGCCGCGAGACCGGCCGACCGACGTACGTCGCCAACGACGCCAACACCGCGGTGCTGGGGGAGTACACCTTCGGCCAGTCCGGCGACGGCGGCCTGATGCTGATCCGGGTCGGGACCGGTGTCGGTGCGGGTCTCGTGCTCGAGGGAGCGCTGCTCCACGGGTTCGTCGACGCGGCGGGTGAGGTCGGGCACGTGACCGTCGACCCCGAGGGGCCCCTGTGCGCGTGCGGGCGCAAGGGCTGCCTGGAGACCTTCCTCGCGGTGCCCCGCCTGCGGGAGCGCCTCGAGACAGCCCACGACGATGCGCTCGTGGAAGCCGGCGAACATCTTGGAAAGGCATTGGCCCCTGTGGTCGGAACCCTGAATCTTCACGAGCTGGTCCTCTCCGGACCGGCCGACCTCCTCGACGGCCCGCTGCGCGAGACCGCCGACCGGATCATCCGCGAGCGGACGATGCCGGTCAGCGGCGAGCCGCTGGAGTTCCGTACGTCGACGCTCGGCGAGGACGTCGTCATCGTCGGCGCTGCCGTGCTCGTCCTCGCCGGTGAGCTGGGGGTGTCGTGATGTCGTCCCCGACCACCGTCGAGACCCTGGCGCTGCGCGTCCAGGTCTCCGCCTTCGCCGGCCCCACCCTGCCGCCCGGCTATGCCGAGCTGCTCCGCGAGGGCCTGGGCGGGATCTGCCTCTTCGGCCCCAACACCGAGGCCGGTGAGGAATCCGTACGCAGCCTGGCGGCCGAGATCCGGACGGCATCCGCCGAGGGCGGCTGGGCTCCGGTGATCACCATCGACGAGGAGGGCGGGGACGTCACCCGGCTGGAGGCGCTCACCGGATCCTCGGTGCTCGGCGCCGCAGCCCTCGGCGCGGCCGACGACCTGGCGCTGACCGAGGAGACCGGCCGGGCGGTCGGGGTGCGGCTGGCCCGGGCCGGCATCAACCTCAACCTGGCACCCGTCGCGGACGTCAACTCCAACCCCGACAACCCGGTGATCGCGACCCGGTCGTTCTCCCACGACGCCGGCGTGGCCGCCAAGCACGTGGCCGCCTGGGTGAAGGGCCTGGAGTCGACCGGGGTCGCCGCCTGCGTCAAGCACTTCCCCGGTCACGGCGACACCGGGCAGGACAGCCATGTCTCCCTCCCGGTCCTCGACGCCGACCTGGCGACGCTGCGCGACCGCGAGCTGGTTCCCTTCCGGGCGGCCGCCGAGGCCGGAGCCGCCTCGGTGATGACCTCCCACATCATGGTTCCGGCGCTGGATCCCGAGCTCCCCGGCACGCTCTCGGCGCCGGTGCTGGGGCTGCTGCGCGAGCTCGGCTACGAAGGGCCGATCGTCTCCGACGCCCTCGACATGGCCGGTGCCTCGGCGATCCGGGGGATCCCGGCGGCCGCGGTGCTCTCGCTCGCAGCCGGCGCGGACCTGCTGATCCTCGGACCCGACAAGCCGACCTCGCTGGTCCGCGACACGGCTGCCGCGATCGTGGCCGCGGTCGAGTCCGGTGAGCTGCCGCTCGAGCGGCTCCAGGACGCGGTCGCGCGCATCGACACGCTGCTCGCCGCCTTCGCCGGGTCGCCGCAGCCGGAGGCCGCGCTCGACCCCCGGTTCGAGGAGCGCTCCCTCGAGGGCGCTCGCCGGGCGCTCGCGACGGCCAGCGACGACCTCAGCGAGATCCCGCGCCTCGCCGGAGCCCAGGTCGTGACCGTCGACACCGAGGCCAATATCGCTGTGGGCGACGTGCCCTGGGGGCTGCCGCCGGACATCGTCATCCGCCTCGGCGACCCGCTCCCGGATCTCCCCGACGCACCCCTCATCGTGCAGGTGCGTGACGCGCACCGCCGTCCCGAGGTGGGCCGGACGGTCGCCGAGCTCCCGGGCGCCGCGGTGCTGGTGGAGTGGGGGTGGCCCGGGGCGTACGACGGGACGGGGTTGCCACGACTGTGCCCGCAGGGGTTCTCCCTGCCGGGCGTGGCCGCCGTCACCGAGGTGCTGCGACGATCGGGCTGGAACCGGTGAACGGCGCACGGGTAGGCCTCGACATCGGCGGCACCAAGATCCACGGCATCGCGATCGGGCCGGACGGGGCGGTGCTCGCCGAGGACCGTGCCGCCACCACCCCCGGCGGCGAGGGCGTCGTGAAGAGCGCGGCCGCGGTGGTCGCGAGCCTGCGTGATGCACTCGACGGCGCCGAGATCCGCTCGATCGGGGTCGGTATCCCCGGCATCGTCGACACCCGGGCCGGCACCGTGAAGCATGCGGTCAACCTGGGCCTGGACGGCGACGCCTTCCCGCTCGCGGAGCTCCTCGGCGCACGCACGGGAGCGGTCGTCACCCTCGAGAACGACACCAACGCGGCAACCCTGGGCGCACACGCCGTCGAGGACGTCGACGACCTGGTCTACCTCTCGCTCGGCACCGGCCTGGCCGCCGGCCTCTACCTCAGCGGCGCGCTCCGCCGAGGCTTCCACGGCGCCGCCGGAGAGGTCGGGCATCTCCCGGTCGACCCGGAGGGCCCGGTGTGCGGCTGCGGGCAGCGCGGCTGCCTCGAGCTGGTCGCCTCCGGTGCCGCGCTCGCCGCAGCCTGGCCGACGGCGACCGGCCACCCGGCTTCGGCGCTCTTCGCCGCAGCTGCCTCGGGTGACCCGGCGGCCGTCATCGTGCGGGAACGCTTCGCCGACGGCGTCGCCGCGGCAGTACGTGCTCTGGCGCTCGCCGTCGACCCCGAACGTGTCGTCATCGGCGGAGGCGTCGCGGCGGTCGGGGAGCCGCTGCGGGAGGCGATCGCCCTCGCGCTGGTCAGGCAGACCGAGACCTCGCCGTTCCTCGCCTCCCTCGAGCTCGCCTCGCGCCTGCGGGTCGTCTCCGCTGCCCCGGTCGCCGCCATCGGTGCCGCCCTGATCACCCCAGTGAACGATCCGACGAAGGACTGACATGGAAGTAATTGTCCTCGAGACCCCCGCCGCGGTGGCATCCCTCGCCGCGGACACGATCGAAGACGTCGTACGCCGCCGGGCGGCCGCCGGCACCCCCGCGGTGCTCGGCCTGGCCACCGGCTCGACGCCACTGGCGACGTACGAGGAGCTCATCCGGCGCGCCCGGGGCGGTCGCGGGCCGTCCTATGAGGGCGTGGAGACGTTCAACCTGGACGAGTACGTCGGCCTCCCCGAGGGGCACGAGCAGTCCTATCTGGCGACCATCCGCCGCGAGTTCACCGACGCGGTCGGCCTTCCGCCCGAGCGGGTCCACGGCCCCGACCCGACCGCGGAGACCCTGCCGAGCGCCGGTGAGCGCTACGAGGCGGCGATCGTTGCCGCGGGCGGGATCGAGGTGCAGATCCTCGGCATCGGCTCCGACGGCCATCTGGCCTTCAACGAGCCCGGCTCGTCGCTGGCCTCGCTGACCCGGATCAAGACGCTCACGGCCAGGACCCGCAAGGACAACGCCCGCTTCTTCGGCTCACCCGACGCGGTGCCGCGCCACGTGCTCACCCAGGGGCTCGGCACCATCACCCGAGCCGGCCACCTGCTTCTCCTCGCCACCGGCGAGGGCAAGGCCGAGGCGGTCGCCGCCGCGGTCGAGGGCCCGGTCTCGGCGACCTGCCCCGCCTCCGTCCTCCAGCTCCACGGCCACGTCTCCGTCCTCCTGGACGAGGCCGCGGCCTCCCGCCTCGTACGCCGCGACTATTACCGCGAGGTCTACGCAGGGAAGCCCGACTGGCAGGGGCTCTAGAGAGCCTCGCGGAGGCGCTCGGCGGCGGTCTCCGGGGGGATGTCGTTGACCCAGAGAGCGACCCCGGACTCGATGCCGGCCAGGTACTTCAGCCGTCCCGGAGCCCGCCGGATGGTGAAGATCTCGGCGGCGAGGTGCCAGGTGTCCTCGCGGCCGGTCGGGGCCTGCTGCCAGCCGGCGATGTAGGGCACCGGACCGGCGTCGTCGAGCCCGTCCATCCGTCGCAGGCACTCCTGGTAGAGCGCGGCGAGGTCGTCCATCTCGTCGGCGGTCAGCCCGGGCAGCGAACCCACGTGGCGCCGCGGCACGACGCGGATCTCGTAGGGCCAGCGGCCGGCATAGGGCACGTACGCCACGAACGACGCGTTCTCGGCCACCACCCGCGACCCGTCGGCGATCTCGTCGGCGAGCACCGCACACTGGAGGCACTCGCCGGTCGCCTCCCGGTGGGCGTCGGCGGCGTTCACGAGCGACTCGATCCGAGGCGGCAGCACCGGCATCGCGTAGATCTGCCCATGGGGGTGCTGCAGCGTCACCCCGATCTCCTCGCCGCGGTTCTCGAAGCAGAAGACGTACGCCACCTCCGGCATCGCCGTCAGCTGCTCGGTGCGGTGCGCGAGCGCCGCGAGCACCGTCCGCACCCGCTCGGGCGGAAGGTCGACGAAGCTCTGCTCGTGGTCGCTGGTGAAGCAGACCACCTCGCACCGGCCCCGCCCCGGCAGGGAGACGAACGGCTCCCCGGTCGCCTCGCCGACTGCGACCGTGGACAGCGCCGGGAACCGGTTCTCGAAGGCCACCACGTCGTAGCTCTCGGCCGGGATCTCGGTCAGCCTCCCGTCGACCGACGGGCACAGCGGGCACTCGTCCGACGGCGGCTTGAACGTACGCGTCTGCCGGTGCCCCGCCACCGCCGTCCAGGTCGCGGTCAGCCGGTCCCAGCGCAGCTGCGACCCGCCCGCCCGCGGCTCCAGCGGCCGCTCGTCGTGCGCCGACCGCAGCGTGGGCTGCTCGTCGAAGAACCAGATCTCGCGTCCGTCCGCCAGCTTCGCTGACGTGGCCACAGGGGTGTTCGGCATGCGCCGATTATCTCCTGCGGGGCGTGGGCCGCGACGACCGGATGCGGCCATTCGCCGATGATTGCAAGACTACACAGATCTAGGTAGTGTTGCAGCCGTGAAGGAGACTCGTGTGCCGATGACGGCCGCCTCCCGGATGGGAGTGTCAGCCCTGGCCGCCAAGAGCGCCGAGGGGCGAGTCATCCTGACGAGCCACGGTCGTGCGGTGGCCGTGATCGGCTCTGCGGAGCATCTCGACGCCGACCTCCGGGCGCTGCGAGAGGCCACGGCTCGAGTGCTCGATGCGGCAGCCGACATCGTCTCCTCACGTGGCGAGCTGTTGTCTCTGGAGGAGACCTGCGAGCGGCTCGGTGTCGATGTGGACCGGGTCCGTGAGCGGGCCGCTGCGCATCGCGACGTCGGCTAGACCCGTGCGAGCAGGCGAAACGTTTCCGGCCGACCAGGCGTACGTCGAGTTCAACGACGCGTTCGTCGAGTCGCTCGAACCGCTGACGGTCGCGCAGCGCGAGTCTCTTCTGGCTGACGTCGTCGCGCTCTGTCGAAACCCGGCCGGTGCCCGTCCGCTCAGCAACCGGGGCGGGCAGAAGCTCGCGGGATGGAACACTCTCGACGTGCTCCAGAAGGAGTATCGGGTCGTCTTCGCGAGTCGCGTCGAGGTCGTCGACGGCGTTCCCGTCGGAATGATCGAGGTGCTGGTCGCGGGGCCGCGCCGGGCGGAAGCGGCGTACGACATGGCGGCCGCGCTCGTTCGCTCGGGGCGGATCGACCCGGACCTGATGACCGAGGTCTGGGAGGTGCTAGCCCTGGTCGAGGTGGTTGCCGAGGACGTCGGGCTCGACGGCTGGGACTACCGTCCCGAGCCAGCACCTCCCGGCATGGTCAAGGCTGCCGTCGTCGCCGGGATCCTCGAAGAGACGACGGCGACGAACCTGTCGAAGGACGAGCTCGAAGCCGCGATGACGCATGGTTGGGACGCAGCCGGCAATCCGGACCCGGTCGCAGCTCTCGGCGCGGCGATGCGACGTGCTCGCGCGGGCGTCGACCCGTTCGATCTGACCCGCATCATGTCCGGGCGTCGCGAGCCGCGCTGCGGTGCCATCCTCAAGCGTGCGAAACGCCCCTGCATCCGACGTGAGGGACATCCCGGACCCCACCGGTCCAGCTAGTCCTACTTGGACACGCAGGCCTGGGCGGCGCCCTGGGAGACGTTGCCGTTCTCGCCGAGGGAGCGGACCTGGATGCAGACCTTGGTCGCCCCTTCGAGGCGTACGACCGCCTTGGGCTGGCTCACGTTGCCGCTGGTGGAGTTGTCGCCGACCCACTTGTAGCCGGTCGCTCCGGAGACGCCGGACCAGGTGAAGACGGCGCGGTTGCCCTTGAGCGTGCCCTTGACCTTGCCCGGGGCGGCTGGGCCGGTGACACCGGGGAGGTCGGTCTCGACGGGCGGGGGCGGGACCTCGTCGGGCTTCTCGTCCTCGCCGCCGCGGGAGAGCACGATGCCGATGACGGCGGCGATGAGGAAGAGGAGGACGACGCCGATGATCGCCGGGGTCTTGCTGCGGCTCTCCGTCGGGCGTGCGCCGGTGAGGACGGACGGGCCCTCCTCGGTCCGCGGGTAGCTGAACCGGGTGCGGTCGCCGGAGAGCGAGCCTGCGTCCGCCATCGGGGCCGAGGCCAGCGAGGCCGGGGGCTGTGTGATCGGCGCCTGCGCGATGACCTGGGACGGCGGCTTGAGCTCGGTCGCCTTCTCCATCTCCGGGTCGCTGGGCGGGGAGGGGAGCCGCGCACGGCCCGATCCCGTCGTGGGTCCTTCACCCCGCGCGGCCGGAATGTCGGGAACGACCGGGAACGACCCGCTGCCGCCGGCGTCGCGGTCGAGGACCTGCACCTCGGTGCGGCCCAGCCGCAGCTCCTGCTCGATCCGCTGGAAGTGGCGGGCCAGGTCGAGGGCCGTCCGAGGCCGGTAGGTCGGATCCTTCGCCATCGCCTGCTGGAGCACGCGGTCGAGCGAGGGTGGCACGTCCGGGCGCCCGGTCGCCGGGGGAGCCGTGTGCAGGATGCGGGAGAAGACGGCGCGGTCGGAGTTGTTGCCCCGCTCGGCGAACGGCGAGCGCCCGACGAGGAGGTGCCAGACGGTCGCGGCCAGGGAGTAGACGTCGGAGGCCACCGAGCCGTTGGACGCCGAGGTGAGGACCTCGGGCGGCGACCACGGCAGCGAGACGCCGATGTCGCCCTCGTCGTCGCGCGGACGGCCTGCGATGCCGAAGTCGGCCAGGCCGGGCACGTCGTAGCGGGAGAGCAGGATGTTGGACGGCTTGATGTCGCGGTGGATGATCCCGGCGCGGTGCGCGGTCTCGACGGCCGAGGCCATCTGGATCCCGAAGCGCAGCGCGTCCTGCACCTTCATCGGGTTGTTGCGTACGCGGGCACCGAGGTCGTTGTTGGGGTAGTAGCCCATCACCAGGTACGGCCGGCCGTCCGGCGTCTCACCAGCGCTGTGCACGGGCACGATGAACGGATGCTCGGCCAGCTCAGCCATCACCGCCGCCTCGGCGGCGAACTGCGCCCGCTGCGCCTCGGCGAGATCGGAGGAGCGCATCAGCTTCACCGCGACCCGGACCTTCGGGTGGTGGCGCTCGTAGAGATACACGTCGGCGAACCCGCCGGAGCCGAGCCTGCTCAGGCAGTTCATCCCCGGCAGCTCTGGCCCGAGCTCGGGAGGTGGTGTCTGTGTCACCCGAGAACCTCATAGGTCAGATTGATCGAACCGGCCAGGCTGATCACGGCGCCGGGCTCCAGGGCGTACTCCTCCATCGGCCGCATCTGCTGCGGACGCCCACCGGGCAGGGTCAGATAGGACCCGTTGGCGGAGCCGAGGTCGCGTACGAGAACCTGCCATTCCTCCAGCCGCACCTCGGTGTGCAGCCGGCTGATGTCGGGCAGCATCACCTTCACCAGATGCGGAGGTACGCCACCAGCCCCCGTGTTGCCGTTGGCATCAGCGCGCGGCGACCGCCCGAAGACGGCACCGCGGTCCAGGACGACGACCCGGCCGTCGCCCAGCTTGAGCTGGCCCAGCGCGGGGCGCGGGACCGAGACCGGCTGCTGGTGCGGTGGCAGCGCCATCCGGCAGATGCGGCAGGTCGGGGAGTAGGGCGGCGAGGCGTGGCCCTGCGGACAGTAGACCGCCCACACCGTCGGCCCGCCCGCCGGCGGCACCGGGGTCGGGGTCGGGACGTCGCGGACGCGGGTCGCCATGTCGACGGGAGGCGGCGGCGCAGGAGCAGGCGCGGGCATCGGGGGAGGAGGCGACGCGGGCGGCATCGCGGGCGGGGGCGAGGGCTGCCGGTCCGGCGGGCCCCACGCGTTCGGGTCGGGCTTCTTGGCACCCTTCTTGCGCCACGGAAGCCCGTCGATGATGCCCTTCTTGGCCTCCGGCGCGGGCTGCGCGGGCGCCACCGGTGGCGGCGGCACGGCGGCCGGGGGAGGGCTCTGGAACGAGGGCACGCCCGGAGGCGGCGCGGCGGGCGGCATCCCGGGCGGCGGCGAGGCCGCCAGGTCGGAGCGCCGGATGGTGTGGTCGAGCGGCGTCATGGTCGCGTCGGGCTGCGCCTGCGCCTGTGCGTAGTAGTGGGGGTCGAAGACGACGTCCAGCGAGCGCGCGTGGGCGGTGTCGACCAGCGGCTGGTCCTCCTCCATCCCGCCCCAGGCCCCGTTGGCGAGCTCGGCCCGCTCGGGTACGGCGGCGAAGTGGCCGTCGGCCCACTTGCCGGAGACGTCGATGCCGTCGATGAAGACCGGCACCTCGTTGACGACGGCGGTCACCTTGGCAGGGGAGCGCACGGCGTACCGCACCCGTGGGCCCTCGCGTCCGATCAGCGCGAAGCCGGGGGCTCGCGGGCCGTCCGCGGAGAGCAGTCCGGCGATCGCGTCGACCGGGTGGGGGTCGGCCAGCGCGGCCTGGACACCACCGACCCGCGGGTCGCCGGGCCCGAGCTGCACCAGCGCCCAGCACCGGTCGCCCTTCAACGCGAGCCAGTGCCCGGCACAGTAGGTAGCGGTATCACTCATGGGACGACGAGGCGTCGACTTCCATCGGGGCGGTGAAGAGCGAGGGAGGGGGCGTCACGAGTACCACAGTGACATTGTCGCGCCCGCCCGATGCAACCGCTGCGTCCACCAGCCTCTGGGCGAGGTTGTCGATGCTTCCGCCCACCCCGAGCGTCTTGGACGCGATCTCATGGATCTCGTGGTCCTCGAGCTCGCCGGTGAGACCGTCGGAGCAGAGCAGGAAGAGGTCCTCGGGCGACACGGCCATCAGCCAGGTGTCCGCCTCGGGGGACGGGTAGGTGCCGAGCGACCGGGTGATGACGTTGCGCAGCGGGTGGACGCGAGCCTCGGCAGCGGTGATCATCCCCGCCTCGACCATGACGGCGACCTCGGAGTGGTCGACGGTCACCTGCGTCACCCCGGCCGGGGAGAGCCGGTAGACGCGCGAGTCGCCGACGTTGAACACCAGCCAGTGGGGAGCGCCCCCGGACTCGACGAGCGCCACTCCGGTCAACGTCGTTCCCATGCCCTGCTTCTCGGAGTTGCGCGCCGCCTCCGAGGTGATCGCGGAGTTGGCGGCGTGGACGGCGTCCTGGATGTCCTCGGGAACCGGGCAGATGGTCGCGAAGCGGCTCTGGAAGGTCTCCACCGCGAGGGCGCTGGCGACATCGCCGCTGGCGTGACCGCCCATCCCGTCGGCGACGACTGCCACCGCGGGCAGCATGACGAACGAGTCCTCGTTCACTTCGCGGACCCGGCCGACATCAGTCGCCCCCGCGGCACGCAGGGCTGGGTAAGCGGTCATGCTGTTCCTTTGCGATGCCAATGATCGGGACGTCCCGGTCAGGATGCGAAATAGTGGTGCTGGAAGCGGACACTTTAGAACATCACGTACGGTATCGGTGAGCGTGTTCACTGAGCCGTGTGCCACGTTTGGCTCATTCGTGTGGCTTCAACCCCTGGGCCCGCCTAGAGTAAGCCCGGCTTTTTGCGTTGGCTGGCCGTTTTGGCATGGAAGGACTTGGGGAGAGCCTTGGTGGCACGTTTCGGGATGGCGCCCGGTTGGATGCGGCGTCATCGGACCTCCATCGCGTCCTGGGTGGCTCTTGCCGTGGTCGCGGGCGGTCTGACCGTCTACGCGATCCAGTCGACGGGCTACCCCGTGCACAAGGCGGATCTCGACGACGGCGGCATCTGGGTGACCAACCAGTCCTGGGGCACCCTCGGCCGGCAGAACCGCCCCGTCGCCCAGCTCGACGGCGTCGTCTGGGCGGGCAACGAGACCGGGTCCAGGTCCGAGCGCGCCGGCCTCGACGTGGTGCAGAACGGCATCGCGGTGGCCTCCGTCGACCGCGACGCCCGCACGATCACGCCGGTCAACACCAAGCTCGCCGAGGGCATCGACGACGACGCGGTGACCGTGAAGGACAGCCGCGTGATGATGGGTGGCAACACCATCGGCGTCGCCGAGCAGAAGACCGGCAAGGTCTGGCTCACCTCCGTCGACCCGACCACCGGCGTCGGCGACCTCTCCGACCTCTCCGGCTCGACGAAGCCCACCGAGACGGTCGGCGCCGACGCGGTGCTCACCATCGGCGCCGACGGGACCGCGTACGCCGTCTCGGCCGCCAAGCGGACGCTGACCGCCTTCGCCCCGGACGGTGATCGCTTCGCCGGTCCCGAGGAGACCAAGCTCCCGAAGGCTCCGGAGTACGCGGAGACCCCCACCTCGGCGACAGTCGTCGGCGGCGAGGTCATCACTCTCGACCAGGCCGGCTGGCTGCTCGGCGCAGCCAAGGGCTCCGACGTCGCCGTGGACTTCGGCGACACCGCTGAGAGCGCGGTCCTCCAGCAGCCCTCCGTCAAGGCAACGGAGGTGCTCGTCGGCGACGCGACCGGCCTCAAGGCCGTCAAGCTGAGCAACGGCGAGATCCGCCACGTCGCCGAGTCCGCCGGCGACCCGGCCGCGCCGGTCCGGCTCGGCGACTGCGTCTTCGGTGCCTGGGCCAACGGCTCGACCGGCTCGGTGGTGACCCAGTGTGGTGAGGGCGAGCCCGTCCTGGGCGAGATCCCGACCCTCGGCCCGGCCGCCGAGCTGGAGTTCCGGATCAACCGGGGCCAGCTGGTGCTCAACGACCTGCGCAACGGCGACGTCTGGGAGATCGACGGCGCCGACATCAAGAAGATCTCGAACTGGGAGGCGTTCCAGCCGCAGACCGAGAAGCAGAACCAGAAGAAGGACAAGCAGCAGCAGCAGACCAAGGCCGCCCAGGCGCCGAAGGCCAAGGACGACCAGCTCGGTGCCCGGGCCGGACGCACCACGGTCCTGCACGTCCTCGACAACGACTCCTCGGCCAAGGACTCGATCCTCAGCGTCGTCTCGGTCGGCAAGGCCTCCGTCGACGGCGTCGAGGCCACGATCGCACCCGACCGGCAGTCGGTCCTGGTCACCGCCCCCGAGTCGGCCGAGGGCAAGAAGACCAGCTTCAAATACACCGTCGACGACGGGCTCAAGGGCAAGGCGGGCCAGGACGACGCCAGCGTGGAGCTCAAGATCGAAGGCTCGGGCGGCACCGGCAAGCCGACGCTGCGTGAGCACTTCACGCCGACCGACTACACCGTCGCCGCCGGCGGCACCGTGGAGATCCCGGTGGTCGGCGACTGGCGCGACGAGCGCTACGGCGACCCGGTCACCGCGCAGTCCCCGACCGCGTCCAAGGGCAAGGCGAGCGTGACCCCGGATGGCCTGGTCCGCTACACCGCGGCCCCGGACGCCACGGGGAACGAGAGCCTCGGCTACCAGGTCAGCACCGGCGGCAAGCCGTCGAAGGACAAGGTGCGGATCAACATCGTGGCCGGGGCCAACACCGCGTCCCCCGAGCCGAAGGACGACGTCGCCGAGGGCACCCAGGGCTCCTGGGTGACGATCCGTCCGCTCGACAACGACATCCCCGGCGCCGACCCGTCCAACCTCGACGCGAGCCTCACCCTCGCCGGTGACGTACCGCCCAAGGGCGGCCTCGAGGTCAGCACCGACCGGGAGACCGGCGTGGTGCGAGCCCGGGGAAGCTCGCCGGGCACCTACCAGCTCAGCTACAACGCCGGCTTCGGGGCCGCGAAGCCCGCCTCGGCGAAGATCCGGGTCGACGTCAAACCCGCCTCCCAGGCGGCGGACGAGCCGATCGCGACCCCGGACACGACCGCCGTCCTCGGCACCTCGACCCGCACCCTCGACGTCCTTGCCAACGACTACGACTCCAGGGGCCGACTCCTCGCCGTGACCCATGCCGAACCCGTCGGCGACAGCGACCTGACGGTCGCGGTGCTCGACGGGCGCTGGCTCCGGATCCAGGCGTCGAAGCCCGACATGGACCCGGCCACCCAGGCGATCCGCTACACGATCAGCAACGGCGCGGCCGAGGCCGAGGGGTCGGTGACGGTGAGTCAGCGTCCGGCGCTGCGCGGTGCCGAGAACGCCCCGGAGGCGGTCGACGACGAGGCCACCGTGAGGGCCGCCGACTCCGTCTCGATCCCGGTCCTCGACAACGACTCGACGCCCTCGGGCGACCCGGTCGGCCTGGTCGTCGACCAGACCATCGAGACCAAGGGTCAGCTGCAGGTGCTGGGCCAGCCGACGGTCGGCGAGGCCTACATCGACGGCAACCGGGTCCGCTACGTCGCCCCCGACGACGTGAAGGGGCCGGTCGACGTCGACGTCCGCTACGTCGTGCAGAACACCGGCGACCCCTCCGCGGAGCACTCCTCGGGCAACATCCGCATCCACATCAAGCCGCTGCCGAAGAAGAAGGCCGACAACTCCGCGCCCGCGCCCAAGGCGCTGGAGTCGCGGGTGGTCCAGGGTGACGAGGTCACGCTGCGGCTGCCCACGGTCGGCACCGACCCCGACGGCGACTCGGTCTCGGTCACCCGGATCAACAGTGCGCCCTCCTACGGCCGCGTCCTGGCCCACGGCGCCAACACGATCACCTACCAGGCCTTCCCGAACGCCGCCGGCACCGACGAGTTCACCTACGAGGTCAGCGACCCGTTCGGTGCCGTCGCGACCGGCACGGTGCGGATCGCCGTCGTCGCACCCGGCGCGCCCCAGCGTCCGGTCGCCGTCGACGACCTGGTCACGCTCGACCCCAGCAAGAAGCTGACCTACGACGTGCTCGCCAACGACCTGCGTACGCCGGGGACCGAGCTGCACCTGGCTTCCACCGACAAGGTCGAGGGATCCAACGTCACCCAGCGCTCCGACGGCATCGTCACGGTCGAGGGTGGCTCCGAGGAGCCGTTCCAGCACATCCCCTACCGCGCGACCACGGGTCTTCACGAGGACACCGGCGAGCTGGCGATCCGCTATCAGGAGGGTTACGACAACCCGCCGATGGCCGGGATCGTGGTCGCCCGCCCGGAGGGCGACTCCTCGACCACCACGGTCGACGTGATGACCAAGGTGACCGACATCGACGACGCGCTCGAGGACCTCACCGTCGACGCGGTCAAGGGGCCCTCGGTCGGCGAGGACGAGTCCAAGCCGAAGATCGACGACGGCAAGGTCACCCTGCCGGTCGGCGACACCACCCGGGTCTGGACCTACCGGGTCACCGACCCGGACGGAGCCCAGGCGGTCGGCTCGATCTACGTCCCCGCGCGCCCCAAGGACGCCCCTTACCTGAAGCCGGGCTCCGAGCTCCAGCTCAACCCGGGGGAGACGAAGAACGTCGACATCACCGACTACGTCGAGGACCCCGAGGGCGACCCGGTGGTGCTGACCACCACCGACAAGATCGTGGCCGCGCCCGAGGGCATGCTCAACACCGGCGACACCACCGCGACGACCGTGAAGGTCACCGCCGGTGAGACCAAGGGCCCCGCGACCCTGACCTTCGAGGTCGCCGACCGCGAGAAGATCACCTCCGCGGACGCCCACCTCTCGGTGATCTCCCTGCCGGTCCAGATCGGCAAGGAGGAGCCGGAGATCAACTGTCCGAGCACCCCGGTCGAGGTCCCCGAGAGCGGCAACGGCGCGCTGGTGGACATCGCCGCCATCTGCCACGTGTGGACCGCCGACCCGGGCGACGCCGACGACCTCGACTTCACCGCAAAGGTCGGCGACGGGCTCGACGGGGTCGAGGTCAAGCCCGAGGACGGCGGCCTGCGACTCACCGCCGAGCGCGCCGACGCCGGCGCCCAGGGCGCGCTCGAGATCGGTGTCGAGGGCACCGACGCGACCGGCCAGCTCCTGGTCACGGTGATCGCGCTGCCGGCCCCGTCGCTCTCACCGATCAAGCCGCTGCAGACCGAGGCCGGAAAGACGGTCGCCATCGACCTGGCCGACTATCTGCAGACACCGGTGCCATCGGAGTCGCAGGAGATCGTGGTCACCAAGCTCGACCCGGTCGACGGTGACTCGCCCGACATGGGCAAGGCCAGCGGCTCGAAGATCACCTTCAACACGCCCGAGGAAGGTCACGGCCACTACCGCTACGCGATCGAGGTCAGCGACTCCGGCAAGGACTCCAAACGGGTCAAGGCCACCGGCGTCATCGAGGTGGACGTCATCGACGTCCCCGGCGCGCCGACGGGGCTGCGTACGACCTCCGACTTCCTCTCCAACGTGGTCGCGCTGTCGTGGAACGCGCCCAAGGACAACGGCGACGACCCGATCCAGCGCTACGAGGTGGAGGCCAACGGCGACCACGTCCAGGACTGTCCCTCGACCTCGTGCCGGATCACCGGGCTGAAGAACGGCGTCGTCTACGACTTCCGGGTGCGCGCGGTGAACTCCGTGGGCCCGAGCCGCGAGTGGAGCAACTCGGCCGAGGGCGAGCCCGACGCCTACACCGGTCCGGTGCAGAACCTCAGTGTCACCCGCCAGCGCGACCACAAGGTCGAGCTGAGCTGGAGCAAGCCGGCCGCGTGCGACTGCTCGGACGTGCAGAAGTATCGGATCAGCTGGCCGGGCGGCGGCATCAAGGACATCTCCGCAGGTCAGACGACTTACGCGGCGGCAGTCGCGACCAACGGCGACCCGGTGCAGTTCACCGTCGTCCCGCTCAACGACAAGGGCGTCAAGACCAACAAGGGCCCGTCGGCGACGGTCGAGGGGATGGGTGCCGGCAAGCCGGACACCCCGGCGACGCCGACCTTCCAGTGGAACGACACGGCCAACAACTCGGGCAAGTCGGTGACCGTCTCGTGGAGCCCGGTCGCGGCCAACGGCCCCGGGCCGGTCACCTATGAGGTACGCCGCACCGGCGGCACCGGCGAGAAGATCGTCTGCTCGTGGGTGACCGAGACCAGCTGCCGCGACGACGTCGCCAACGACGGCACGATCTACACCTACGCGGTCCGGGCCCGCAACGCGGAGGCGACCTCGCCTCGCGAGACCGGCTCCGGTGGTTCGCCGGAGACACACATCTCCAGCTACTCGGCGGGCGGCAAGGTCGAGGCGGCGGCGACCCCTGACGCGGTCTCCTTCGCGAGCGCGACCCCGACGGGGGCCAACGGTACGGCGGAGATCGTCTTCACCCCGCAGGCCTCGCACGGCAAGACCAACCGGGTCGAGTGCCTGCGCAACGGCTCCTCCTGCGGGAGCTGGACCTACTCGCCCGAGGGCGCAGGCCAGCAGACCAAGACGATCACCGGCTTCACCAACGGCACCTCGACGGCCGTCCAGCTGCGCGCCTGCAACGACTCCTCCGGTGGCACTGGCGCGGGGGCGTCCTGCGGCGCCTCGACGTCGAAGAACGTGACCACCTACGGTCCGCTGGGCGCGCCGTCGATCTCGGCGAGCGTCGACGGCAACAAGGTCAACTGGAACGTCAGCTACAACCCCAACGGCAAGGCAGCGACCGTCACGGTCAAGCGTGGCGGCACCGAGATCGCCCAGTTCGGCACCGGCACCGGCGCGGGCTCCCGCTCGGGCACGGACACCGCGCCGGAGTGGAACACGTCCTACACCTACACCGTGACGATCAGCGACTCTGGCCGGTCCAGCAAGTCCGACTCGGTCACGGTGCGGACCGACCCGCCGCCGGACCCGATCCTCGAGGTGAACAAGGCCGGCGAGTGCTCGGGGGCATCCTGCCCCGAGCCGGACGTGGCCTGCGGTGGCACGTGCTGGTACGTCGGCTCCACCATCACCGACCTCGCCTTCCCCGGCAAGACGTGGGAGTGCAGCACCAACTCCACCACCTCACGGTGGAACGTGAACATCGGGAGCAACGGCAAGGGCACGGGCAGCGGCCGCGGCTGGGTCGGCGCCAACACCCCGTTCCGGGTGACCTGCACGACGTCCGGTCGACCCAACCTTTCGAAGAACGTTACGTGGTAGGAGAGAAGAGATGACCGTCACGACCGAGCAGGCTCGTTGGTTCCACGAGACCTTCGAGAAGCTTGCCGACAACGTCGAGAAGGCGGTGCTGGGCAAGCGCAACGTGATCCGCCTGGTGCTGACCGCGCTGCTCTCCGAGGGTCACCTGCTCCTCGAGGACTACCCGGGCACGGGCAAGACCCAGCTGGCCCGCGCGCTCGCCAACACGGTCCAGGGGTCGCACGCCCGGATCCAGTTCACGCCCGACCTCCTCCCGAGCGACGTCACCGGTGTGACCGTCTACGACCAGGGCAAGGGCGCCTTCGAGTTCCACCCGGGCCCGATCTTCCACTCGATCGTGCTCGCCGACGAGATCAACCGTGCGTCCCCGAAGACGCAGTCGGCGCTCCTGGAGGTCATGGAGGAGGGCCGGGTCACCGTCGACGGCGCCACCCGCGAGGTCGGCCGTCCGTTCATGGTGATCGCGACCCAGAACCCGATCGAGCAGGCGGGGACGTACCGGCTGCCCGAGGCGCAGCTGGACCGTTTCTTGATGAAGACGTCGGTCGGCTACCCCGACCAGAACGCCACCGTCGAGCTGCTGATGAACTCCTCGGTCCGCGACCGGGCCACGCTGGTCACCCCGATCATCACCGCCCCGACGGTCACCCAGATGGCCGAGATGGCCGACCAGGTCTACATCGACCCCGCGATCGTCGCCTACGTCTCCGCGCTGATCGACGAGTCGCGTCGCCACAAGCACATCCGCCTCGGGGCCTCCATGCGTGGCTGCCTCGCCCTGGTGCGCACCGCCAAGGTGTGGGCGCTCGCCGAAGGCCGCTCCCAGGTGCTGCCCGACGACGTCAAGTCGCTCGCCGAGCCGGTGCTCTGCCACCGCCTGATCCTCGACCCGGAGGCGATGTTCAACGGCGTCACCGTCGAGGACGTCATCGGCGACCTGCTCACCTCGGTCCCGGCTCCCACTGAGCGTGTCGCCTGAGATGAGCAGGCTCAGTGTCCGCAACATCGTTGCTGACCTGCGGAAACGACTCGCCCCCGTAGCGTCCGGGGCGGGTTCGGGCTACTCGTTCGTCGCTGACCGGGTCCGTCCGTGGTTCGGCACGGTGACCTCGATCGGCTGGGGTGTGCTGCTCCTCGGCGCGCTCGCCTGGGTCGCCGCGACCGCGCTCGGCTGGATCGAGGCGGCCGTGGTGGCGATGGCGGCGCTGTTCCTGGTGATCGGCGCGGCCTTCTTCATGATCGGGCGCACCCGGCTCGCGGTGGCGACCGTGGTCGAGCCGCCGCGGGTCGCCGTCGGCCAGGCGCTGACCGGCGAGCTGCGGGCCCGCAACGAGGCGCGCGGACCGCTCGTCTCGACGAGCCTGGAGTTCCCGATCGGGGCGGGTGGGGTGACGTACGACCTGCCGATGCTGCTTCCCGGTGCCGAGCACACCGAGCTGTTCGTGGTGCCGACCCAGCGCCGTGGGGTGATCGATGTCGGACCCGTCCGGACCGTACGCGGCGACCCGCTCGGCCTCTTCCGGCGGGTGCAGGAGTGGACCGACCGCACCGAGGTGTTCGTCCACCCCCGCACCACCCACCTGGAGCCGTTCGGGGTCGGTCTGGTCCGTGACCTCGAGGGGACCACGGCACAGAACACCTCGATGAGCGACCTCGCCTTCCACGCCCTGCGCGAGTACGTCCCCGGCGACGACCTGCGCCACATCCACTGGCGCTCCTCGGCACGCCACGGCCAGCTGCTGGTGCGTCAGTTCCTCGACACCCGCCGCTCCCACATCGTCGTCATCGTCGACTCCTCGCCGATGTCCTACGACTCCGAGGACGAGTACGAGACCGCGATGTCGATCGCGGGCTCGCTGCTGCGTCGCGGGATCCTGGACGAGTTCGACGTCTCGCTCGCGACCGGCGACGTGCTGATGGTGCGGGCCACCGCGGCGAACGGGGGAGGGCGGTCTGCCCTCGACGCCTGCTCCCGGGCGACCCCGCAGCACACCAACCTGATCGAGATCACCGCCGAGGCCGCTCGGCAGGCGCCGGACGCGTCGCTGGTGATGCTGGTGACCGGGCGCTACCCCGAGTTCGTCGCGCTGCAGCGCGCGGCCGGACAGTTCTCGGTCGACGCCACCACGGTCGCCGTGCGGGTCGACTCCTCGCAGCGTGCCGGCTTCAAGGCCGTCGCCGACCTGCCGATGCTCACCCTGCCCGATCTGGACCAGCTGCCGATCGTGCTGTCGAAGGGGCTGTCCGGATGAAGATGACGAAGCACTACGCCGTCGACGGCCTCCTCCTGTTCCTGCTCGGCACCATCGCGTTCCTCGGCTTCGACGACACCTACGCCGGCTGGACCTACCTCGTCGCCGGCGTCGCCGGGCTGCTGCTCGGGATCCTCATCGCCTTCGTCGGCCGCGGACAGCCGGTGGTCGTGCTGGCCGTCGCGATGCTGGCCGCCTTCTTCGTGCTCGGTGGCGCGGTCGCGCTGCACGGGCTCGGCAACCTCTCGTTCCTCCCGGTCCCCGACACGCTCGGCACGCTCGCCGACAACTCCGTGCACGGCTGGAAACGGCTGCTGACCACGCTCCCGCCGGTCGACGGCGGGGCGCTGCTGACGATCCCCTACATCCTCGGCCTCGTGGCCGGCTGTGTCGGCTTCGCCCTGGCGCTGCGCGTGAAGGCGGCTCTGCCGCCGGTGCTGGTCGCGTTCGCGCTGCTGGCCGGCGTGATCCTGCTCGGCGTGACGGACCCGTCCAAGACCGCCCTGCTCGGCGCACTCTTCGGGGCGGTCGCGATCACCTGGCTCTGCATCCGCGGGATGCGGGCCCGCGCCCTCGCGGCCGGTGGTCGCCGGCTCTCGCGGACCGCGATCGGTGCGTTCCTGTGCCTGGGTGCGGCCGGGCTGGCGTTCCTCGCCGGGCCGCTGCTCCCGGGTCTCGCGCCCGAGCGCACCGTGCTGCGCGGCGAGATCGAGCCGCCCTTCAACGTCGGCCAGTACCCATCGCCCCTGGCGGGCTTCCGGGTCTACACCAAGGGCTACCAGACGCCGGAGGACGACCGCCGGCTCTACGAGAAGGACCTGTTCACGGTCTCGGGCCTGCCGGAGGGCACCCGGGTCCGGGTCGCCGCGATGGACTCGTACGACGGCACCGTCTGGCGCGCGGCCAACGACTCCGGCGAGACCGAAGGTCCCGACGACACCTTCCAGAAGATCAGCTCGACGCTGCGCAACCCGCTCGCCGACGGCAAGCAGGTGCGCGGGACGATCACGATCGGGGAGGACTTCGGCGGCGTCTGGGTGCCGCTGCCGACCGCGCTCACACACATCTCGTTCGACGGCCCCGACTCCGACTCGTTCCGCTACAACCTGGCGACCTCCACCGGAGTCCTGCCGTCGGCGCTGAAGCCCGGCGACTCCTACTCCTTCACCGCCTCGGTCGCCGACGAGAAGGTCGGCGATAAGAGCGAGACCTGGTCCGGCGGGTCGCCGATCGGCGACGAGGCCGCCCAGTTCCAGGCGCTCGCCGCCGAGTACGCCGGTGGTGGTGACTCACCGATCACCAACGCGCTGGCGGTGGCCTCGAAGCTGAAGGAGGAGGGCACCTACACCGACGGGGAGCCGCCCAATCAGCAGTACCCGGCCGGTCACTCCCTGCGTCGCCTCGCCGACTTCACCGCCAAGGGCGGCCAGCTCGCCGGCAACGACGAGCAGTACGCCGCGCTGATGGCGATCCTGGCCAACCAGGTCGGCGTGCCGGCCCGGGTGGTCCTGGGTGCGGTCGTCGGCTCCGACGGCACCGTCCAGGGCAAGGACATGCACGCCTGGGTCGAGCTGAGGATGTCGGACGGGTCCTGGGCCACCCTGGACTGGTCCGAGTTCATGAACACCGAGAAGCCGCCCGAGCAGAACGCTCCCCAGCCCGAGGAGCTCGTCACCGGCAAGGTCGTCCCGCCGCCGGCGCCCGTACGCCCGCCCGCGACCTCCGGCGACCCGCTGGACGAGTCGGTCAACCAGAAGGCCAACTCACGGCCCGACGGGTTCACGCTGCCCGGCTGGCTGATCGCCGTCTTCACGTACGTCGGCATCCCGCTGCTGCTCATCGCCGCCGTGTGCGGGGCGATCATCGGCGCCAAGATCTGGCGGCGACATCGCCGGCGGACCCGCGGGACCCCGGTCGCCCGACTCTCCGGTGGCTGGCGCGAGACGCTCGACCACGCCCGTGACTTCGGGGTCGGGGTCCCGGCCGGTGGCACCCGCCGCGAGCAGGCCTCCGTGCTGTCGGCCTCCCCGGGGATGGACGGTGCGCCGGGGCTGGCCCTGCTCACCGACACCACCATGTTCGGCGAGGCCGGACCCGACGATGCCGAGGTCGCCGCGTTCTGGGAGCAGGTCGGGACGCTTCGCTCGTCGGTCTCCGACTCGCGCACCAGATGGCAGCGGATCCGGGCGGCGATCAACCCGCTCTCGCTGGTGCCCGCCCGGCTGTTCCGGAAGCGCTGAGTCAGTCCCCGAGTCCGTAGTCCCTGATCCACTCCGGGGTGATCCGGAGGATCTCGCGCGACATGCCCTTCATGGGCGGGTCCACGTCGGTGAGCGCCTCGGCGGTGCCGCGGATCTCGACCATCCGCGGCCTCCACGGGTTGGTGGAGGCGAGATCGTCGACCACGAAGGCCACCTGGTGGTGCTTCTGGGCGTTCCTGAACTTCCGTGACCTGCCCATCTGGTGGCCGCCGATGAGGATCCGGTGCTCCTCGTCGATCTTGAACCCGACCGGGTTGTTCTGCAGGCCGCCGTCGGGGGCGAGGGTCGCCAGCCGTCCGAGGAGCTGGGTGCGGAGGTAGCGGAGCTGGGTGTCGGTGAACTTCATGGCTCCAGCATCGATGCTCACGTCGAGTTGAGGTCAAGGGTCTACGAGCGCGGGTAGCGGAAGGCGTACGTCCGGAACCGGGCCTAGCGTGAGCGCCATGACCACCACCGATTTCAGCCGGCCGGTCGACATGACCCCGGTCATGGACGAGACCGGAACACTTCTCAGCACCCTCGACCGCATCCGGCGCACCTTCGCCTGGAAGTGCGGCGGACTGACCGACGAGCAGCTGCGCCAGCGGCTGGAGCCCTCGGAGATCACCCTCGGCTGGCTCCTCAAGCACCTTGCGTTCTGCGAGGACCACTACTTCACCGCGATCCTCGCCGGCAAGGGCTACCCCGACGTCTGGGACCGCTACGACCCCAGCCAGGAGGGCTGGGACCGCAGGACCGAGGCGGACGACACCGCCGAGGGCCTGATGGCCCTCTGGGAAGGCGCGGTCGCCCGGTCCCGCCGCTCGACCGCCGAGGCCCTCGACCGCGACGGGATGGACACCCTCGCGAACAACCCCGAGTGGCAGGTCGAGGCCAACGCCCGCCGCTACGTCGCCGACATGATCGAGGAGTACGCCCGCCACACCGGCCACGCCGACCTCATCCGTGAGTCCATCGACGGCCTCGTAGGCGAGGACCCACGCGACTGAAAAACGGCGTAGAAAAATTCTACTTCGTTGGCTATCGTGGATGTATGAGCGAAGTACGCGTGGGGGAGCTGAACCAGCAGACGGGCCGTGTGCTGAGGCGCGTCCAGAATGGCGAGTCATTGCTGGTCACGGATCACGGCCGCCCGATCGCGGTGATCTCGCCTGCACCGAAGAGCAAGTTCGACCAGATGGTGGCTCTTGGTCAGATCCGCAGACCCACGGGCACGGGTGGCGGGTGGCGGTCCGTGAGGGCCGTGTCGCGGGACGAGGACCTGGACGTGGTCCTTGCAGAGCTGCGTGAGGACAGCATCTGATGCTGGTCTATGTGGACACCTCGGCGCTGGGCCGGATCCTGCTGGGTCATGCCGACAGGCCAGCGTTGGAGGACTACCTGGACAGTGTCCTGGAGCGCGGCGATCGCCTGGTCTCGTCGGACATCCTGAGCATCGAGCTGGCTCGGCTCCGCGTGCGGATGGATCTCGATCCGGTGGACGTCGAGCGAGTCTGCGAAGACGTCCATTTCATCGGCATCCTGCCCGAAGCCGTCGAGTCGGCGAAGGACATCAAGCAGTCGCTCAAGTCGCTCGATGCCATCCACCTGGGCACCGCTCTACTGCTGGCCGATGAAGCCGAAGGAGAGGAAGCGGTCGAGCAGGTGGTGACCTACGACAAGCGGATGGCCCAGGTCGCCGAAGAGCTCGGCTTCGAGGTGATCAGCCCAGGGCGACCGTGAGGGCGAGGAGGGTCGCGGGGTCGTCGAGCCGGTCCCCGTACACGTCGCGCAGCTGACCCATCCGGTAGCGGACGGTCTGGGGGTGGATGAAGAGGTCGGCGGCGACCTCGTCGCGCCGGCCCTGATGGAGGAGCCAGGAGCGGAGGGTCTCGGTGAGCTTCTCGGCGGTGGCGGGGCGCAGGTCGGCCAAAGGGGCGAGAACCTGGGCGCGCAGGTCCTCGCGGGCGTCGGTGTCGGCGGAGAGGACCAGCTCGACGAGGTGCTGCTCGGTATCGGAGCCCAGGCCGGCGCTCTGGGCGCGGCGGGCGCGCTCGTAGGAGACCCGGGCCTCGCGCCAGGGCTTGGCCGGCCCGGCGACCGACCGGCGACCCTCCAGCGCCTTCATCAGCGCCCGGCGCCGGCGACCGTGTGCGTCCGGGACGAGCAGCAGGGTGTGGTCGTCGAGGTCACGAAGGTCGTCGTGCTCGAGGGTGCCCTGATTGACCTTGGCGAGGATGGTGCCGACCTGGGAGTTGGGGACCAGCACGGCGGTCAGCGTGCTGGGCGGGGTCCACTCGGCCCGTACGGCCGCGTCGTCGAGCTCTTCCGGGGTCGTCTCGGCCAGCAGCTTGCGGGCGAGCCGCTCGCGCAGCTGACGGCGTACGCGTCCGGTCGTGGCGCGCTCGTCGGCGTGCCCGGCCGCCGAGGCCTCCGAGATCTCGTCGATCCAGGCGAAGACCAGCGCGGAGAACTCCACCAGCATCGCTGGTGCCATGCCGCCCTCGACGGCCTTGCCCGCGAGCTCTCGCCAGGCCACGCGGGCGCCGATGCGGTAGGCGGCCAGCAGAGCCTCCATCGTGCGCCCGCTCCTGGCCTCGCCTCGACCCAGGTCGTAGGCGCCCTGGAGGGCCGGCGGGGTCGCGGCCGAGACGTCGGCCGGAAGGCTCGCGCCCGACGCGAGCGAGAGGAAGCCGCCCAGGGCCACGCCCACCGCGGTGCGGATGGTCTCGCCCATGTGCCCTGAGAGCGCGTCCTGGTAGGGAGGCACCTCGGCGATGATCGCGGCGACCACGTCCTCGCCGACCTGGGGGAGCACGGCGCGGATCGAGGCGACGACCTCAGGCGTCAGATGCACGTCATAGGACGAAAGAGCGGCCACATCTCGGGAACTTTTGTTCGTCACGTATAAATCCGCCTATCAGATTCACGTCGCTAACACAGGAGTTTACCTCGAATAAGTAGCACCATGGATGCATGGCTGAGATCTCTACATCCCCCGCCCTGTTCGCCCCTGGTGGGCCCAGGCGACCCGCGCTGCGGGAGAGGCTCTCGCGCAAGGTGTGGGAGGTCGCCGAGAAGATCGCCACGCCGCTGGCGCCGTCCGACTACCTGGACATGTTCAACCCCCTCCGACCCGGTGCTGACCTGCGAGGACGCGTCGTCAAGGTCACCCCGGAGACCGCCGACGCGGCCACCATCGAGATCAAGCCGGGCGCCGACTGGAACGGCCACACCCCGGGTCAGTACGTCCGCGTGGGCGTCGACGTCAACGGCGTACGCCACTGGCGGGCCTACTCCCTGACCCACGGTCCCCGCAAGGACGGCCTCATCTCGATCACCGTCAAGGCCGTGCCCGACGGCAAGGTCTCCAGCCACCTGGTGCGCCGCCTGCACCCCGGCAAGATCGTCCACCTCGAGCAGGCCGCCGGCGACTTCGTCCTGCCCAGTGACCTGCGCGGCCACAAGTTCCTGATGGTCACCGCCGGCTCCGGCGTGACCCCTGTCATCGGGATGCTGCGCAACCTCTTCCCGGTCACCGACGAGGGCGTCGTCGAGCACCAGCGGCTCGACGTCACGGTCGTCCACGTCGCCCCCAGCCGCCCGGACTCGATCTTCATCCGCAACCTCGAGTCCCTCGCCGAGGCCGGCGCGATCCGCCTCGTCACCCGCTACACCGGCACCGAGGGCCGCATCGACATCGACACCCTCACCGAGCTCGTCCCCGACCTGAGGGAGCGCAAGGCGTACGCCTGCGGTCCCGCCGGTCTCCTCGACAGCCTCCAGGCCTGGTACGACGAGGCCGGGCTGCCGATCCAGACCGAGCAGTTCCGGCTGGCCACCGTCGTGACCAGCGAGGGCGGCACCGTCGCCTTCACCGGCAAGACCGTCGACGCACCTGGTGACAGGCCGATCCTCGACGCCGCCGAAGAGGCCGGCGTCCTCATGCCGAGCGGATGCCGTATGGGCATCTGTTTCGGCTGTGTGCTCCCGATGAAGGAGGGCGCCGTCCGCGACCTCCGCAACGGCGAGCTCACCGTCGCCCGCCCGGGTGAGACCGGCCCCGAAGGGGTACCCATCCAGACCTGCATCTCCGCCGCCGCCGGCGAGTGCGTCATCGACCACCCTGCCTCCTGACCCCCCACAAGACGAGAGCGAGACAGACATGACCATCGCACCTGACGCTCCGGCCTACACCGGCCCGATCGCCCATCTGACCCGCGACGACATCGAGCAGCTCGGCCGCGAGCTCGACGCCATCCGCCAAGAGGTCATCGACACCCGCGGTGAGCGGGACGCGGCCTACATCCACAAGGTCATCAAGATCCAGCGCTCGCTGGAGCTCGGCTCCCGTGCCGTCCTGCTCGTGAGCATCTTCCCGCCGGCGTTCGTCGTCGGCACCGTCGGTCTCTCGATCGCCAAGATCCTGGACAACATGGAGATCGGCCACAACATCATGCACGGCCAGTGGGACTGGATGCGTGACCCGAAGATCCACTCCACCGTGTGGGAGTGGGACAACGCCTCGACGAGCGAGGGGTGGAAGCACTCCCACAACGAGCTGCACCACACCTACACGAACATCGTCGGCAAGGACAACGACCTCGGCTGGGGCATCATGCGCGTCGACGAGGAGCAGCGCTGGACCCCGTCGAGCCTGTTCCAGCCCGCGATGAACTTCATCAACATGTGCATCTTCGAGTACGGGATCGCGGCCTACGACCTCGAGCTCGGCCGGGTGATCCGGCAGAAGAAGAAGGGCCGCCGTCCGACCGCCGAGTGGCAGCTGGCGGCGAAGCGTACGGTCGCCAAGATCCGCCGCCAGGCGTTCAAGGACTACGTCGCCCACCCGCTCGTCTCGATGGTCACCCTGTCGGGCCCGACGACGCTGCTGGCCAACGTGATCGCCAACTTCACCCGCAATGTCTGGACCCACTCGGTGATCATGTGCGGTCACTTCCCCGAGGGTGTCGAGACCTTCGAGCTCAAGGACATCCCGGAGAACGAGACCCGCGGTGAGTGGTACGTCCGGCAGATGCTCGGCTCGGCCAACATCTCCGGCTCGAAGTTCCTGCACGTGATGAGCGGCAACCTGTCCCACCAGATCGAGCACCACATCTTCCCGGACCTGCCCTCGAACCGCTACGCCGAGATCGCTCCGAAGGTCCGCGCGCTCTTCGACAAGTACGGTCTCAACTACCACACCGCGCCGATGCCGCAGCAGGTCGCTTCCGCGTGGCACAAGGTCGTGCGCCTCTCGCTGCCCAACGGCTTCCTCGAGTCCACCAACGTGCGCAACGCCCCCAAGCAGGTCGTGAAGCTGGTGAAGGCGGTCCGTGGCGACACCCGCACCCGCCGCCGCCTCCTGAAGGAGTTCGAGGCAGCCGGCGCCGCCTCGGTCGGCAAGGCGATCTGAATCGATACGACGGGACATTCTTGTCGGTCCACCCGCGGGTAACCGGCAAGAACGTCCCGTCGTATCAGCTCTCGGTCAGACGTCGTACGCGCCCGACTTGATGTCGTCCATCAGGGTCGGGCCCTTCGGGTCCCAACCCAGGGTCTTGCGAGTGATCTCGGACGAGGTCGGTAGATCCAGGCCGAACATCATCGCCATCCAGCCGAAGTGGTCCGGGGCGTCCTCCGGGTCGATCGAGCGCACCGGCAGGTCCAGACGCTGGCCGAGGGCCGCGGCGATCTCGCGAGTCGGGATGCCCTCCTCGGCAACCGGGTGTGCGCGGAACCCTGCTGGTGCCTTCTCCAGTGCGAGCCGCACCAGGTGGGCCGCGTCGGGCCGGTCGACGGACGCCCAGCGGTTGTCGCCGTCGCCGATGTAGCCGGACACCCCTCGCGTCTTGGCGACCTGAGCCAGATAGGTGACGAAGCCGGGGTCGCCGGCGCGGCCGTGGACGATCGGAAAGCGCAGCGCCACGGGGCGTACGCCCTTGTCGGCATAGCTCAGGGCGAGGTTCTCGCTGCCGCCACGCATCGAGTCGGAGCCGTGGAAGGGGCTGGGGTCCTCCTCCGTGGCGGTGCGGCCCGGGGCTGCTCCGGCGGCGCCGCTGGCGAACAGGAATGCCTTGTCGCTGCCCTCGAGGGCCTCGAGCATGGCGCTCACGGCGGCACGCTCGGTCCGTCCGGCGGCATCGTAGTTGTCGAAGTCGTGATTGAACGCCAGGTGGATGACGGCGTCGGCCCCCTTGGCTGCGGCCGCGAGCGAGGCGGGGTCGTCGAGCGAGCCGCGCTGTGCGGTCACGCCCTTGGCCTCCAGCGCCGCAGCGCTGGCGTCGGATCGGGCCAAGCCGGTGACGGCGTAGTCGTTGGCGAGGAGCTCGTCGGTGACGGCAGAACCGATCCAGCCGGAGGCTCCGGTGACGAAGATGTTCATCGAACTTCCCTTCATGTCAGTAACTGACATCAACATAGCACGCGATGTCAGAAACTGTCATCGCGTAGACTGGTTGCATGGGTCGTTGGGAGCCGGACGCGCGAGGTCGGATGCTGGATGCCGCCATCGAGCTGTTCACCGAGAAGGGCTACGACAAGACCACTGCCGGCGACATCGCCGCCCGGGCCGGGGTCACCGAGCGCACCTTCTTCCGTCACTTCGCAGACAAGCGTGAGGTGCTCTTCGCCGGCCCGATCACGCTCGACGAGATGGTGACCAAAGCAGTGGCCGCCGCCCCCGCGGACGCGACGCCGCTGCGGATGGTGCTCGACGGCGTACGTCAGGCCGCAGTCGAGCTCAGCGCGGTCCGCAGCCGTGCGCAGGCGGCCCAGCGGGCCCGGATCGTCGAGGCGACCCCTGCTCTGCAGGAGCGTGAGCTGCTCAAGATGGCTGCGATGGCGACCGCGGCGCAGGCCGCGCTCACCGACCGCGGCGTGGGCGAACCGACTTCCGGGCTGGCCGCCTACAGCGCCGTCGCCGTCTTCCAGGCGGCCTTCTCCCGGTGGGTGTCCGGGGCCACCGACCTCGGTCTTCCCGAGTGCGTCGACGAGGCGGCCGCCGCGCTGCGCGACCTCCGCTAGTGCACACCTGGGTCACACCTCCACCACGGTGACGAATGTCGTATGGACATCACCCGCCGGGACCGGTAGACAACTAGGCACTATGGAGAACCAGCTGATTCCCGGAACTGAGTCGCGGACCGCGGTGCGGAGCTATGTGACCGCCAACGAGCCGAACCCGTCGGCGCTCGCCGAAGGCCTGTGGGTGCTGCCTCCCGACGTGCTGTCCAGCGGTGACCGTGCGGTCCTCTTCGACCAGTACAAGCTCTACGTCGCCGAGGCCGAGCGGCTCAGCGTGCGGCGCACGCTCACCAGCGCGTTCCTGCTGGTCCTCAACGTCGGGCTCCTGGTCGCAGGCACGGCGCTCGTCGCCAGCGCGCCCGAACGGCCCTGGATCTTCACGGTCGCCCTGATCGCCGCCCTCGGCTCGTGCCTCGGCTGGTTCTGGATCATCCGCTCCTACCGGCAGATGGCGAGCGGGAAGTACTCCGTCATCTCCCACCTCGAGAAGCAGCTCCCCGCTGCACCTGGTGTCGCGGAGTGGTCGGCCGTCGGCCTCGGTCGCGACAGCTCGCGCTACCTGCCGATGAGCAACGTCGAGGTGTGGGCGCCCGCGCTCTTCGGGTTCTGCCACCTCGCGACGTACGCCCTGCTCTACCTGCCCTAACGCTGGTTGAGCCGCCGGAGCCGCTAGGCGGAGGCGTGTCGAAACCAACACCTCACGCGAGCGTACGAACCTTCAGCGCCGTCTCCCCGTCCGGCCCGACGGCGTAGGCGACTCCGTCGGGCCGCTCGCTGATCGCCTCGACCAGCTCGCCGTCGCGCCACAGCAGGGCGACGCCGTCATCGGCCGCGTAGCCCGAGGGCAGTGCTCCGGAGCCGACGAACCGGACGTACGTCTCGCGCCGGTCCTCCTCGCCCAGGTAGTGCGGGCAGAACGAACCGGGGAGGAAGCCCAGGCCGTCGGGGAGCGGCGCGGTGGGGCCGAAGGAGTCGGTCGAGGACGCCTCGTACCAGCAGTTGGCCCCAGCCGAGATCCCGGCCAGGATCGTCCCGCCGGCGGCGGCCTTCTCCAGCAGGGCGGGCAGCCCGTGCAGCCGCCACACCGCGAGCAGGTTGGCGGTGGAGCCGCCGCCGACGTAGACGATGTCCTGCTCGAGCAGCTGCTCGAGGTCGTTGATCGGGAGGGCGTGCCCCTCGGGCGCCTTGTTGAACAGAGACAGGACCTTCGCCTCGGAACGGTCGGCGTACGCGGCGAGGAACTTGTCCTGGTAGCTGTCCGCGTCCCCGCTCGCGGTGCCGACGAAGCAGACCTTTGGCCGCTCCTTGCCGGTCAGCCGGTTCAGCTCGGCATCGATCGGCGAGAAGTCCCGCCCGTGCACCTCCGGCATCGAGAAGCCGCCACCGCCCATGGTCAGGATCGTTCCGCGCATGGCGTGAGTGTAGGGACAACAAAGGCCCCGCCGGAAAGTAGTTTCCGGCGGGGCCCTCGAGTGGTGCTGCGTGCTTACCTGACCTTGACGGTCACCGTCTCGGTGACAGCCTCGTTCTTCCGGTCACCCGAGTACGCCACCTGGTAGGTGTGCGTGCCGCGGCTCGCCCGGAAGGTCGCTTCCTCCCACTTCAGGCGGAACCGGCCGACGCGCTTGCCGTTCTCGGTGACGACGATCTCGCCGGAGGCGCGCTCGCCGTCGACGGTGATCTCGACCTTGCCCTTCTTGGGCGAGGTGGCGGAGATCTCCGGGACCGCCTTCTCGGTGCAGTAGCTCACCGAGACGTTGTCGACGGCCCAGCCCTCGACGCCGTTGCAGCCGTCGCGACCGAGGTCGAAGCGGAACTTGACGGTGTCACCGGCGTCGGCGACCGCGTCGAGATCGATGATCGTCGTGCCCCACTGACCGGTGAACTTGCCGCCGTCGGTGCCCGTCCAGGCGGGCTCGCTGGCGAGGTAGCCGCTGTCGGGGTCCATCGTCGCGCCCGGTGCGTTGAACAGGTACGCAGCCTGGTCGACGAGGGTGAAGTCGCCGCCGTTGACCGACACCTTGACGTTGCCGCCGTCCCAGCCGGACTCGGTGCGTACCGAGTGGTCGAACGTGAAGCGCGGCGTCAGACCCGCGGGCACCTTGATCGCCGGGGAGATCAGGCCGTTGCGGCTGGTGATGTCACCGGCCGGGTCACCGCACTGGCCCTCGACGGGGTCGGGGCCCCACGCCGCCTTGGTCTCGTTGCCCTCGACGTCGCTCAGGGTCTCCCAGGGGTAGTCGTTGCCGGGGACCAGAGACTCGGCGTCCTGGGTCCAGCCGGTCAGACCGTCCTCGAAGTCCTCGGTGTAGGTCGTGACCTCGTTGGTGCCCTCGCCACACAGGGCGGGGGTGTTCGGGTCGAGCATCGGGCCGAAGTTGCACTGGACCGGCTCCGTGGTCAGCTCGGTGGCCGTGTTGGCCGCCACGACCGCCGCGCAGTCGGTGGCCGTGATCGGCTCGAGAGCCGGTGCCGTGGCCTCGCCACCCGGAGTCTCGCCGCCGCCGGTCTGCGGCGTCGAGGTGCCCAGGGTGAGCTTCTTGAGCGTCGTCACGCCCACCAGGTCGGCGCAGGAGGAGACCATCGCCTGGGCGTACTCGGGGAAGCCCGAGGTCGGCGTCAGGTAGTTGGTCTGGGCGTGCCAGATCAGGTTGGCCGCCTTGTCCAGGCCGATGCCGGGCACGGTGACGTCGTTGTAGGCGCCGCCGTCGACCAGCAGGGCGTAGTGGTGGTTGATGACACCGGAGTTGCTGTGTACGCCGCCGGAGTCGGTGGTGTCACAGTGGTACTCCTCGTCGGAGACCTTGCCCGGGTCGCCGTAGCAGGTCGGGTTCCACATGTCGCGGATCGCGCCGCCGAAGGCGGTCGAGTCCTCACCCATCAGCCAGCGTACGGACTCGTCCTTGCTCTCGGTCGAGGTGTCCTTGATGGTGATGTTGACCGGGCCGGTGGCGTTCTTGATCTTCTGGCCGGTGGCGTAGTCGGTCGTCGCACCGTAGATGTCGGCGTTGCCGGCGATCGAGCCGATCGGCTGGCCCTCCAGGAAGCCGATCACGATGCCCTCGGCGCCGGCGGCGGACGCGTTGGCGACCTTCTGGGTGAAGGCGCAGACGCCGCGGTCGACGAAGACGAACTTGCCGGCGATGTCGGCGGCGTTGGTGAAGGCGCCACAGCCGTTGGTCGGGCTGCCGTCGGCGGGGTCGTCCTGGCCCACGACGATGTCGGAGGTCACGCCCGCGGTCGGGAAGACCGGGCCGAAGCTGGCCGCGGCGGCCGGGCAGGCGCCCGCGACGTCGGCGGGTGAGTTGATGGTCAGCTCGATCGCGCCACGCGTGGACGAGGAGCAGTGACCGTCGGTGCGAGCCACGTCGTCGGTGGTGTTCTCACGCGCGTTGATGAAGTCGACCGTGTTGCCCCACATGTCGGAGTAGGCCTCGTTGAGCGCACCGGGCTGCCACTGGTAGATCAGACCGGAGGTGTACTCGGTGTAGGCGTGGCCCCACTCGTGCGCCACCACGTCGTCCGAGGTGACCCCGGAGCAGTAGTTGGTGGTCGCGCCGTTCCAGTTGGCGTTCGGGCACGAGATCGCCGGGTCGTTGTTGACCGTGACCATCTTCGCGCCGGCGCCATCGTAGGAGTCTCGGCCGAAGGTGTTCTTGTAGAGCCAGTAGGACTCGCCGGTGGTGGCGACCTCGTTGGCCTGGTCCTGGTCGAGCGTGCCCGGGAAGGCGTCGTTCTCGACCCAGACGGTCGCGTCGTCACCGGTGTCGGGCGTGTTGTGCTTCTCGACGAGCTCGCGGTCGGTGGCCGAGTGGAGCATCGAGTAGCGGTTGACCGGCTTGCCGCTGGCGGCGTCGAGGACGACGGTCTCGCGCACGGTCGACTGGTTGGACACCTCGACGACCCAGGCGAGCAGGCTCTTGCCGCTCACGCCCTGGGCGGCGCCCATGCGGTAGATGTTGAGGTCGGACTTGACGACCTCGACCCCGGTGGTGTCGACCTTGCTGTCGGCGTGGGCATCGGCCGGCTTCGACTTCACCAGCTCGAGCGCCTTGGCGGTGGCCTTCTCCTTCGACCACTTCGGGGTCGTGCTGAGGTCGAGGTTCGGGGCGGCGAAACCGTTGACCGAGGTCAGGTCGCCGGCCTTGTCGACGTGGGCCTTCAGGACGCCGCCGAAGACCGGGACGTCGTTGTAGGCCTGCTCGAACTCGACCGTCCAGCCGGCCGGGGTGGTGCTGACCTTCGACTGGTCGAGCTGGTCGGCCTCGGCGCCGAAGACCGAGGCGTACTTGTCGAGGTATTTGCGTGCCTTCTCGGCCGCATCCGACTTGCTGTCGGCGGAGACGCTGGGCATCAGGTCGCCCTTGGTGGACGCGTAGCCGATCTGGCCGGTGGCGCCCTCCTTCTTGAGCGTCACCGTCTGGTCGGCATCGGCCTTGAGCTGGTCGATGCCGCCGGGATCCGGTTTGGCCGCGACCGCGGCGACGGGGGTGATCACCAGGCTTGCCGTGACGAGCGCAAGGCTGATTCCTTGCTTTCCGAGCTTCACGGGTTGCTCCTCTCGGGGATTCGCCGCGTCAGGTCGCGGCGATTTCGCATCGTAGAGAGATTTGCGACGAAGAGGGGCGTAAACGCGAATCACGAGTCCGAAACGATTCGTCCTCGGGAGATTCTCTCCGGGAGCTCAGGGGAGATCTAAGGTAGTTGCCCGATGTGCGGGCCTACCTCAGGAGCAGATTCTCGAGGGGTGCCCTTGGAGATCATCCCGCCTCTGTACGCCGCCGGCCTGCCGTGCCACGGAGACGACTCTGCGTTGTGGTTCTCAGAGTCCCCCGCCGCCCTCGAGGTCGCCAAAGACCGCTGCCTCGACTGCCCGGTGATGCGTGAGTGTCTCTCCGGTGCTCTGGCCCGCTCCGAGCCGTGGGGCGTCTGGGGCGGCGAGATCGTCGAGCGCGGCCAGGTGGTCACCCACAAGCGCGGCCGCGGCCGCCCGCGGCGCCAGGCCGCCTAGCCGTGTGCTGACTCCAGCCCCAGGTCGGCGGCGAGCTTCGCGATCTGGTCGGGTGCTGCGTACGCCTCGATCTCGGTGACCTTGCCGTCGACGACCGTGAAGGCCATGACGCTGTAGAGCTTCCCGTGGAAGGTGATCGCGACGCCGGCGGAGCCGTTGACCAGGGCGGCGTGGGTGACGCGGTCGGCATGGGCGTACATGACGGCGTTGCCCGCCACCTTCGCGGCGCCGCGGTAGGTGGTGATCCCAGAGCCGAGGTCGGCGTGCAGGACGACGTCGGGGTGGAGGGCGCCGATCAGGCGGTCCAGGTCGCCGTCCTGGGCGGCGGCGAAGAAGGCGTCGACGACCTCGCGCTGCGCAGTGACCGCCCGGTCTGGCCCGCTCCCATCAGCAGAGCGGCCTCGGACCCTGCGCCGCGCGCGGCTCGCGAGCTGACGCGTCGAGTCCGAGGAGCGGTCGAGCATCGTCGCGATCTCGTCGAAGGGCACGGCGAAGAGGTCGTGGAGCACGAAGGCCAGCCGCTCGTCCGGGGAGAGCTGGTCGAGCACGACGAGGAGGGCGATGCTGACCGAGTCGGCGAGCATCGCGCGCTCGGCCGGGTCCTGGGTGGTGGGATCGTCGAGCACGACCGTGGGTTCGGGCAGTCGGTCTTCGAGAGGCTGTTCGCCGCGGGTCTTGCGCGAGCGGAGCATGTTGAGCGAGACGCGTGCGACCACGGTCGTCAGCCAGGCGCCGATGTTGTCGATCTCGTCGGCGTCGCTCCGGCTCAGCCGGAGCCAGGCGTCCTGGACCGCGTCCTCGGCCTCGGAGGTCGATCCGAGCATCCGGTAGGCCACCCCGAACAGGTGCCGCCGCTCCTCCTCGAAACGCTCGGCCAGCCACTCCTGCTGCATCTTCGGTCCTCTCGATCGGGGCAATCTTCCTTCATGGACCCGACCCGCGAAGCAGACCAGATGTGACCGATTCGGTGAAAGAGTTTTTTCTTTCGTGGATCCGTCACATCCCTCCGCCCTGCCGGGTCGGGGATGGCATGAGCAACCGAATGAAGAACCCCGCAACCGTCATCCCGCAGGCCTACAAGGGCATCGGCAACCTTCTGGCCGCCGTGGCCGACGGTGGTCTTCCCGAGACCACCACCGAGCTGATCGCGATGCGCGTCAGCTCCCTCAACGGCTGCGCGGCCTGTCTCCAGGGGCACGCTGTCCGCGTCGAGGAGGTCGGTCTCCCGATCGAGAAGATCGTCGGCCTCGCCGCCTTCCGCGAGTCGCCCTTCTTCAGCGAGGCCGAGAAGGCGGCCCTCGCCCTCGCCGACGCCGTCACCCGGCTCGCCGACTCCGAGGAGGCCGTCTCCGACGAGCTCTGGCGCGAGGTCACCAAGCACTACGACGAGAAGCAGACCGCCGCACTGGTCCTCTGCATCGCCACCCACAACCTGTTCAACCGGGTGAACGTGACGGTGCGAGAGGACGCCGAGCGCCCCTTCTGGACCCGTTGATCTCGGGCGCACGCCATGTGTAACACGCTGTTCGTCGGACTATCCGGTCGTCCTGATAGGGCGAGTAGTTCTACGAACAGCGTGTTACATGCCCGGAAGCGTTAGCTCAGCGCGGCAGCGACGACTGACTTGGCCTCTTCCTGGACCATCGCCAGGTGGTCGGGGCCGCGGAAGGACTCGGCGTAGATCTTGTAGACGTCCTCGGTCCCGCTCGGGCGGGCGGCGAACCAGGCCGACTCGGTGGTCACCTTCAGGCCACCGATCGCCGCGCCGTTGCCCGGTGCCTCGGTGAGCTTGGCGGTGATCTCCTCACCGGCCAGGGTGGTCGCGGTGACGGCGTCGGGGGAGAGGGCTGCGAGCTTGGCCTTCTCCTCCCGTGATGCGGGGGCGTCGATCCGGGCGTACGCCGGCTCGCCGTGCTCGGCGACGAGCTCGGCGTAGCGCTGCGACGGCGACTTCCCGGTGCGCGCCAGGATCTCGGAGGCGAGCAGGGCGAGGATGATGCCGTCCTTGTCGGTGGTCCACACGGTGCCGTCGAAGCGCAGGAACGAGGCGCCCGCCGACTCCTCGCCGCCGAAGCCGAACGAGCCGTCGATCAACCCCGGCACGAACCACTTGAACCCGACCGGCACCTCGACCAGCGGCTTGTCGAGCGCACCGGCGACCCGGTCGATCATCGAGGACGAGACCAGCGTCTTGCCGATCCGTGCGGTCGCCGGCCAGCCGGGACGCGCGCCGCCGAAGAGGTGGTCGATCGCGACCGCGAGGAAGTGGTTGGGGTTCATCAGCCCGGCATCGCGGGTGACGATCCCGTGCCGGTCGGAGTCGGCGTCGTTGCCCGTGGCGATGTCGAACGCCGGGGTGCCTTCCAGGAAGCGCACCAGCTCGGCCATCGCGCTGGGGGAGGAGCAGTCCATCCGGATCTTGCCGTCCCAGTCCAGCGGCATGAACCGCCAGGTCGGGTCGACCAGCTCGTTGACCACGTTGAGGTCGATCTTGTGCCGCTCGGCGATCTCGCCCCAGTAGGCGACCGAGGCCCCACCCAGCGGGTCCGCCGCGATGCGCACCCCGGCATCGCGGATGGCGGCCAGGTCGACCACGTTGGGCAGGTCGTCGACGTAGGAGCCCAGGAAGTCGTACGCCTCCGCCTTCCGCCTCGCGGCGGCGAACGGCACCCGCTTGACGCCGGAGAGCCCGGCACGGATCAGCTCGTTGGCGCGGGCGGCGATCACCTTGGTCGCGTCCGAGTCGGCGGGACCGCCGTGGGGCGGGTTGTACTTGAAGCCGCCGTCGGAGGGCGGGTTGTGGGACGGGGTGACGACGATCCCGTCGGCGAGACCGGGGCCGGCCAGCCGCCCGCCGTTGGCGCGAAGGATCGCGTGCGAGACCGCCGGGGTCGGGGTGTAGCCGTCGCGGTCGTCCACCAGGACGCGTACGTCGTTGGCGACCAGCACCTCCAGCGCGCTCGCCCACGCGGGCTCGGAGAGGCCGTGGGTGTCGCGCCCGATGAACAGCGGCCCGTCGAAGCCCTGCGAGGTGCGGTAGTCGACGATCGCCTGGGTCGTGGCCAGGATGTGCGTCTCGTTGAAGGCCGACCTGAGCGAGGACCCACGATGCCCCGAGGTGCCGAAGACGACCTGCTGGGACGGATCCTCCGGGTCCGGCTGCAGGTTGTAGTAGGAGGCGACCAGGTGAGGTACGTCGACCAGGTCGGCGGGCGTAGCGAGCGTTCCAGCGCGTGGGTCAGCCATGTGCCCCATCATGCCTACTGCCCCGTAATGTTCTCCTCATGCCCCTCGTCACCACCGAAATCAACGACGGCATCGCCCAGGTGCGTCTCAACCGCCCGGACAAGCTCAACGCGCTGACCCTCGAGCTGCTCCGGGAGCTGGTCGACACCGCCAAGGAGCTCGGCAAGAACCACGAGCTGCGCGCGGTGGTCATCGCCGGCGAGGGGGATGCTTTCACCGCCGGTCTCGACTTCGCCTCGGTCCTGCGTGACCCGAAGAAGATCGTCGGCGCGTTCGTGCCCGTGCCCTTCCGCGGCACCAACCTCTTCCAGGAGTCGGTCTGGGCGTGGCGCCGGCTGCCGGTCCCGGTGATCGCGGCCGTCCACGGCCACTGCCTCGGCGGCGGCGTACAGATCGCGCTCGGCGCCGACTTCCGCATCGCCGAGCCCGACTCGCAGTGGTCGGTCCTCGAGGGCAAGTGGGGCATCATCCCCGACATGACCGGCATCCGGTCGCTCTCCGAGGTCGTCGGCATCGACACCGCCAAGAAGCTCACCATGACCGCCGAGCAGTTCTCCGGCGAGCGTGCCTACGAGCTCGGCCTGGTCACCGAGCTCTCCGCCGACCCGGTGGCCACCGCGACCGCCTTGGCCCGCAAGCTCTCCGAGCGTTCCCCGGACCAGCTCGCCGCTGCCAAGCGCCTCTTCAACGACACCTGGTACTCGCCCATCAAGCGCACCTTCTCCCGCGAGCGCATCGAGCAGCTCCGCCTCCTCTTCGGCGAGAACACCAAGATCGCCCGCGAGGCCGCCTTCAAGCGCGAGAAGCCGACCTACAAGCCCCGCCGCTGACCCGACTCAGCCGAGGCGTCACCCGCGTCGGCCGAGGCGTCACCCCGGTCGGCCGAAGCGTCACTCGCGTCGATCGAGGCGTCATCTGATGCCTTCTCGGCCGACGTACGCGACGCCTCGGCCGACGTACCTGACGCCTCGGCCTGCGCGGCTGACGCCTCGGCGTGCTTGCGGCGACGCTTGATCTCGCCCTGGGCGAGGACGAAGGCGAGGATGACGGGCCAGACGTACTTCAGATGGCTGGCGACCCACTTCACCCATTCGGGGACCTGTACGTCCGGCAGGTCCGGCCACGGGATCGAGGGCCACGGGATGCTGGGGAGGTCGGGGAGGGGCAGGTCGGGGACGTCGGGCAGGTTCGGAAGCGGGAGGTCGATGTTCGGCAGCGAGATCCGGGCGAGGATCCACGCGACGACCGCCGCGACCACGATGCCGCCGACCACGCCCGCGGCGCCGCCGAGGGTCTCGATGAGCGCGTAGCGCCTGGGGTGGTCGATCACCCGGCGTTCGTACGCAGCGGCCCGTGACCCCGGCTCGGGGGTGAGGTCGACGCCGCCGATGCCGGCCAGCCCGGCCAGGTCCTCGCCGGGCGCGAAGTAGGTCGCCCGCCGCGGGGTGCCGAGGCCGGAGTGGATCACGAGAAGAGCGCCGTGCTCCTTGCTCTCCAGCCGGGCCCGGTCGTCGGAGGTCTTCTTGGTGAGGACCTCCTCGCCGTCGACGGTCCACACGAACGTACGGATGATCTCGCCGGTCACCTCGAGATGATGGGTGATGCCGGAGATCGTCCGCGACCAGATCTGGACCTTCTTGCTCACCCTGAAGAATCTAGGAGAGGTGACACCGGGGCGGCATCGGTCGCAGGTAGCGACCGGAGTGCGACTTTGGTCAGGGGCAGGCCAATCAGGGGTAGGCGATACCAGTGGTCTGCTCGGACAGCTCCCACAGCGCCCGGGCCGCCTCCGGGTCGTGCGCCAGCCGGGTCGCGGCGACCGGCTTCGGTGCGCCCCGAGCCTCGAAGGCGTCGCCGGGCCCGACGTACGTCCCGGGCTCCAGCCCTGGGTAGGTCGTCGCCATCAGCGCAGGCCAGGCACCTGCTTCGGGAGTCTGAGCCATGGCATGGACGGCGGCCTCACTGATGCTGGCGATCGGCGCGATCAGCCTCCTGGACGTGCCGTTCGCCATGAGACGCGTCGAGGCGAGCCCCGGGTGGGCGGCGTACGCAGCGACGGGCAGCCCCGCCTTCTCCAGGCGCCGCTGGAGCTCGAAGGTGAAGAGCAGGTTGGCGAGCTTGGACTGCGAGTAGACGTTCCAGGGCGAATACCGCCCGACCTGCACGGTCGGGAAGCCCAACGGCGCCTTGCGGGCCATCTTGTGCATCATGCTCGACACGGTCACGATCCGCCCCTCGCCACTCTCGGCCAGCGGCTCCAGCAGCAGTCCGGTCAGCAGGAAGGGCCCGAAGTGGTTGGTCGCCATCTGCAGGTCGAGGTCGTCCACGGTCCGTGACTGCGGTGTCGCCATCACGCCCGCGTTGTTGACCAGCAGGTGCAGCGGCCCGCCGCCGTCGAAGGTCGCCGCCGCGATCGCCTCGGCGCCGGCCCGCACCGCCTGGAGCGAGGAGAGATCGAGCGCGACCCGGTCCAGCCTGGCGCCCGGCACCTCCTCGGCCAACGCCGCGGCGGCCGCGTCGAGCTTCTCCCAGGACCGCCCCGCGAGGACCACGCGTGCCCCCGCGGCAGCGAGGCCACGCGCGGTGAAGTAGCCGATCCCGCCCAGCGTCGGTCCGGTCACCACGGCGTTCTTGCCGGTCAGGTCAGGAATGTCGGAGGTCGTCCACGGCATGCGGCCACACTAGGCGGCCCGTCAACACAATGGACGGATTTGATCGTCGGGCCCCGCCCGATCAGCCCAGCCCACCCACTGCGAGCCCGGCGGCGATCGCGAGCATCGTGCACCCGATGAGACTGTCGAGCACCTGCCAGGCACGCCGGCTGGCGAGCAGGGGCCCGAGGAGCCGGGCGCCGTAGCCGAGGGCGGTGAACCAGATGATGCTGGCCAGGCAGCCGCCGATCGCGAACCCCCACCGCGCCGAGCCGTACGTCGCCGCGATCGACCCGTGGAGCACAAGTGTGTCGATGTAAACATGCGGGTTGAGCCATGTGAAGGCGGCGGCCTTGGCGATCACCCGGGGGAGTGTCTCGCGGGGAGCACCGGCAGCATCCAGACCCGAGGGCCGCAGCGCCCGCCGGAAAGACCCGATGCCGTACCAGCCGAGGAACACGACCCCGAACCAGCGCAGCACCTCCACCACCCACCCGGCGCTCTCGACGACCGCCCCCATGCCGGCGACCCCGGCGCAGATGAGAAGGAGGTCGGAGACCGCACACACGGCCACCACGGCGAGCACGTGCGAGCGGAGGATGCCCTGCCGCAGGACGTACGCGTTCTGGGACCCGATGGCGATGATGAGGCTGAGCCCGGTGAGGAGCCCGGCGAGGCTTGCGTTGATCACGTCGGCGACGCTAGGCGGCCACGAACCTGCAGGCCAGCGAAAGAATCTTACCGAAGATAAGCCACACTTAAGTCATGCCCGCTCTCGACCCGACCCAGCTCGAGACCCTCGTCGTGATCGCAGAGGAAGGCACCTTCGACGCCGCAGCGAGACGACTTCACATCACCCCGAGCGCCGTCAGCCAGCGGATCCGGGCGCTCGAGCGCGCGGCCGGGCAGGTGCTGGTGCGGCGTACGACTCCCTGCACGCCCACCGAGGCAGGCGAGCCGCTGATCAGGCACGGCCGACAGCTCCGCCTGCTGCTCGACGAGGCCACCGCGACCCTGAATGCCGGCGACAGCAGCGACGACACCGTCGTCGACCTTTCGATCGTCGTCAACGCGGACACGCTCGCGACCTGGTTCCGTCCGGTGCTCGACGAGGTGGCGACCTGGGATCGGACGGCGCTGCGGATCACCGTGGAGGACCAGGGCTACTCGGCCGACGCGCTACGTCGCGGGGAGGTCCTCGCCGCGGTCACGAGCGAACCGAGACCGGTCCAGGGCTGCACCGCCGAGCCCCTGGGGCGGCTCCGCTACACCCCCGGCGCGACCCCGGCGCTCATCGAGCGCCACCGCAAGGGCAGAGGCATCGACTGGGGCGCGATCCCGATGATCGTCTACAACGAGAAGGACCATCTCCAGGACGAGGTGCTGGCGGCGCACGGCTCGACCCGGCCGCCGGTGGTCCACCGCGTCCCGAGCAGTCACGACTTCCACGAGGCCATCAGGCGCGGCCTCGGCTGGGGCATGCTGCTCGACGCCCAGGCCGAGGCCGACCTCGAGAGCCGAACGACGATCCCGCTCCCGGGCGCGAGGCCGATCGACGTCCAGCTCTTCTGGCAGCGCTGGCGCCTCGACTCGATCGCGCTGGACGACCTGAGCGAAGCCGTACGCCGCGCCGCGCGCGACCAGCTGCGCCCGACACGTGGCCGGCGAGCGGCTCAGCCGCGCTCGGGCGGGTAGCCACCCCCGTTGGGGCCGTTGGGGTAGCCGCCCTGCGGCGGGTACTGCCCCTGGGGAGGCGGGTAGTGACCCTGCGGTCCGCCCTGATAGGGACCGGCGTCGTACTGGCGGTGCTCGACGGCCGTGGTGTGCTGCGACCGGTTGACCGACAGGAGGACCCCGATCCCGATGGCGAGGCCGCCGGCGATCACGAGGATCCAGCCCAGCGGCTCGCTCGCGATCGCGTTGGCGACGTCGTCAGGCAGGTCGACCGCGCCGGTGAGCAGGATGAGTCCGAGGACCAGCAAGATGATCCCGAGGCCGATGGTCATGAGAGAAACTCCAGACGTGTGGGGGCTGGCGCGCCACGCTACCCAGCCGGTTCAGGCCCCCATACCGTCCCCCGCATCACGGCTTGCCGCAGGTCAGGCCGTACGCCGCGACCCGGCCACCCCTCGAGCCGCGACCCCGAGCAGCACGAGCAGGAGCGCGCCGAAGGCGAGCATCGCCGGCTCGGTCGCGACGTACTGCACCAAGATCCCCAGCAGCACCACCGGCACCGTGATCCCGAGATAGGCCATCAGGAAGAGCCCGGCCAGCGCCTCGCCGCGGCTGTTCGCCGGCGCCACCGAGATCACGGTGGCGACCGCCGCCTTGAACGACATCCCCGATCCGGCTCCGGTGACGACGGCCCCGACGACCAGGACCCAGAACGTCCCGGACAGCAGGGCGCCGATGACGAGGAGCAGCCCGGTGGTCAGCGCGACCAGCCCGATGGCGTACAGCCGATGGCGCGGCCAGCGCCCGGCCAGCACCTGGAAGAGAGCCGCGGCCCCGAAGATCGAGAACCCGACCACGCCCGCGACGGCGTGCGAGTTCATGCCCAGATCCTCGGCGAGGAACGACGGCACCAGCGAGGTGAAGAAGCCGAACATCGCGAACGCCACGAAGCTCGCCATCCCCGCGGCGAAGTACGCGCCGCGCGCGTCGGCCGGCACCCGCACCCGCTGCGGCCGGTAGGTCCACCCCGGCTGGTCGGTGTCGACCGTCTCCGGCGCCGCCACGACCGCGAGCAGCCCGAGCACCATCAGGAACGTGAAGACCGCGTACGGCGTGTAGAGCGGTCGCGGTGCCCACTCGGCCAGCGCGCCGGCGACCAGCGGGCCCAACCCCAGGCCGCCGATGTTGGCCGCGGTCGCGACCACCTCGGCCCGGGTCGCCGACGCCTCCGGCCGCGCGGTCCGGTGCAGCTCGGCGAGATGGGCCGTCGCGGTGGCGGTCAGCATCCCGACGCCGAGCCCGGACAGCAGCCGCGCCAGCAGCAGCCAGCCGAGCTCGTGGGTCGAGAGGAAGATCAGCGCCGAGAGCACGTTGAGCAGCACCGCCGGCGCCACCACCCGCCGTCGCCCGAACCGGTCGGACAGGTGACCGGCGAGGAAGAGCGAGATCGCCACCCCCGCGCCGTACGTCGCGAACACCACCGTGATCACGAACGAGCCCCACCCCTGCTCGTCGACGTAGAAGACGTAGAGCGGCGCCGGCGCGGCCGCGAAGCCCATCGTCACCGCGAACAGGAACGCCACCGACCAGAACCCGCGGACGTGGTGGTGCCGCTCGGTGCGGGGCGCTGCCTGGATCGTTGTCATGCGTCCATGCTCGCCGATCCTCACGATCATCTCCAACGAATCTTGTCGAAGGTAAGCATCACGATCTGCGATAGTGAGGCCATGCAGCCGCACCAGCTGGAGTACTTCGTCGCCGTCGCCGAGACGGGCAGCTTCACCGCCGGCGCAGATCGGGTCGGTGTCGTGCAGTCCGCGGTCTCCGCAGCCATCAAGCAGCTCGAGCGCGGCCTGGGAGCGCCGCTGATCGAGCGCGGCTACCACCGCCTCGCGCTGACCGCCGAGGGCGAGGCGCTGCTCCCGCGCGCCCGCGAGGTGCTCGCCGGCATCGATGCTGCTCGCGAGGCGGTCGCCGGCGCCCGTGGCCAGGTGGTCGGCACCGTCCTCTTCGGCACGCTCTCCTACACCGGCCGCTGGGACATCGCCGAGGTCCTGCAGGGCTTCGCCGCCCGTCACCCCGGTATCACCGTGCGCCTGCGCCAGACCATCTCGGGCAGCGCCACCAGCGAGGCGGACGTACGCTCCGGGGCCCTCGATCTCGCTCTGGTCTCGACGGCTGCGGCGTCGCTGCCCGGGCTGAGCCTGACCCGCATCCACAGCGACGAGCTCGTGTTCATCTGTGCACCCGGCCACCGCCTGGCGCAGGCCGGCGCCGTGTCCGCCGCCGATCTGGCCGAGGAGACCTGGGTCGACTTCCCGACGGGGTGGGGCAACCGTACGGTGGTGGACGCCGCGTTCGCCTCTGCCGGTGTCTCGCGGGCGGTCCGCACCGAGGTCACCAGCTTCGAGCTGGCGCGCAACCTCGTCTGCCGCGGTCTGGGCGTCTCGGTCGTGCCCCGCGCGTCGATCGAGGGTGACCCCGGGGTCGTCGCCGTCCCGATCGGCCTGGAGTGGTCCTTCCAGCTCGCTGTCGCGAGCAACCGACGGATCTCTGCCGCCGCCGCCCGGCTCGCCGAGGCGGTCACGGCCTCCGCGATCTGAGCAGCAGATGGCACTGCGGCCCGCCCGGAGAACCGGGC
>NZ_JBHVGB010000021.1:0-51248 GCF_042801335.1 Nocardioides sp. NPDC057577
CGTCGCAGGTCATAGGCTCAGACCTTCTCGATCTGGTTGAACGAGAGCTCGACGGGGGTCTCGCGGCCGAAGATCTCGACGAGCGCCTTGACGCGCTGGGACTCGGCGTTGAGCTCGGTGATGGTCGCGTGGAGGGTGGCGAAGGGGCCGTCGACGACGGTGACCGAGTCGCCCTCGGCGAAGTCGACGACCTCGACGGGCTTCTTGGCGGTGCCGGTGGCGCCGGAGGCGGCGGACGCGGCCTCACCGGCGGCGGCAGCCTCGGCCTCGGCCTGGGCGACGACGGCGGGGGCGAGCATGTTCTCGACCTCGGTCATCGACAGCGGCACCGGCTGGTGGCTGTGGCCGACGAAACCGGTGACCGACGGGGTGTGGCGTACGGCCGCCCAGGACTCGTCGGTGAGGTCCATCCGGACCAGCACGTAACCCGGGAGAACGGTGCGCTTGACCATCTTGCGCTGGCCGTTCTTGATCTCCGGGACCTCCTCGGTGGGGACCACGATCTCGTGGATGTAGTCCTCCATGTTGAGGGAGACGATGCGGTTCTCCAGGTTGGACTTCACCCGGTTCTCCATGCCGGAGTAGGTGTGGATCACGAACCAGTCGCCCGGCTTCGCCCACAGCTCGCGGCGGAAGGCCTCGAGCGGGTCGTCGTCCGCGGCCTCGGGCGCCTCGCCCTCGACGATCTCGTCGAAGGAGTCCTCAGCCTCGACAGCGTCGTCGGACTCGTCGGCCGCGTCGAGCTCGGCCTCTGCAGGCACGTCGGAGGCGGCCTCGGCCGTCTCGAGGACCTCGGTCTCCTCGGTGTAGTCCTGCTCAGACACGTCCTGCTCCAAACCGTTGAATGTGTATTTCGGGTGTGCTCTGCGGGCCGGGGCCCACGCGATCACGCGTCGCGGCCGCCGAACACCCAGAACATCAACTTGCCGAACCCGAGGTCAAGGCCCGCGGTGATCGCCATCATGACCAGGACGAAGACCAGAACCACGACGAAGTACGTCGAGAGCTGCTGCTGCGTCGGCCAGACGACCTTGCGGAGCTCGGCCACGACCTGACGGTAGAACGTCGGGAGACTGGTGCGCTTCTCCTTCTTGTCGTTCGGAGTCGGGACTGCCTTGCTGTCCGTCACGCCGCCACCTTCTCTCGAAACGTTTCCATCGCTGGTCCGGCTTTGCAGGGCACGAGGGACTTGAACCCCCAACCTTCGGTTTTGGAGACCGATGCTCTGCCAGTTGAGCTAGTGCCCTACGGAGGTCTGCATCAGACGCGCGGTTGAGGGCGCGGCTAACCATGTGGGAAGACCACCAACGGTGAGTCTACGCACTGGTGTTCACGCGTTCCAAACTGGGCCCCTATGACCCATAGGATTGACGGCATGACCTCAGATCCCCGTCCCCTCGCCGAGCTCTCGCGCGAGGAACTCGAAGCGTTCGCAACGGAGCAGCGCACGGCGTACGACAATTTGGTGGCCAAGGGCCTGAAGCTGGACCTGACCCGGGGCAAGCCCTCCGCGGACCAGCTCGACCTCTCCGACGGCCTGCTCCATCTCCCCAAGTCGACGACGGCCCCGGACGGCACCGACACCCGCAACTACGGCGGCCTGGCGGGCGGCATCGAGATCCGTGAGATCTACGCCGAGCTCCTCGGCCTGGAGACCGCCCAGCTCATCGCCGGCGGCAACTCGAGCCTCACGATGATGCGCGACACGCTGATGTACCTGTGGCTTCACGGTGGCGTCGACAGCGAGCGGCCGTGGGGCCGGGAGGAGACGGTCAGGTTCGTCTGCCCGGTGCCGGGCTACGACCGCCACTTCACGCTCCTGGAGTGGTTCGGCATCGAGATGCTGACCGTGCCGATGCACGCCGACGGGCCCGATGCCGACGCCGTCGCCGCCCTGGTCAAGGACGACCCGACGATCAAGGGCATGTGGCTGGTCCCGACCTACGCCAACCCGACCGGTGACACCACCTCGCAGGAGATCGCCGAGCGGCTCACCTCGATGCCGACCGCGGCCCCCGACTTCAAGATCTTCTGGGACAACGCCTACGCGCTGCACCACCTGACCCCGGCCGAGACCAAGACCGCCGACATCGTCTCGCTGGCCAACGCGGCCGGCAACCCGCACCGTCCGCTGGTCTTCGCCTCGACCTCCAAGGTCACCTATGCGGGCGCGGGGGTCGGCTTCTTCGGCGGTTCGAAGGAGAACGTCGCCTGGTGGCTCGACCACCTGAGCAACGGCGCCATCGGCCCGGACAAGGTCAACCACCTCCGGCACGCAGAGTTCTTCGGCTCGGCCGCCGGCGTACGTGAGCACATGGCCAAGCACCGCGAGCTCCTCGCGCCGCGGTTCGCGGCCGTCGAGGACGCGCTCACCGACGAGCTCGGCTCGCTCGGCGTGGCGACCTGGACCAAGCCCGCCGGTGGCTACTTCGTCAGCCTCGACGTGCTCCCCGGCACCGCGACCAAGGTGATCGAGCTGGCCAAGGGTGCCGGCGTCGCCCTGACCCCGGCCGGTTCGGCCTTCCCCGGGAAGCACGACCCGGAGGACACCAACATCCGGCTGGCGCCGTCCTTCCCACCGTTGGAGCAGGTCAGCGGGGCCATGGAGGTCGTCACGGTGTGCGTGAAGCTGGCTGCTGCGGAGAAGCTGCTCGCGTGACTTCTGTGCCAATCGCTGCCGACCGACGCGACCTACGTACGCTGCCGAAGGCGCATCTGCACCTGCACTTCACGGGTGCGATGCGCCACCAGACGCTGCTCGAGCTGGCTGCCCGCGACGGGATCCGGCTGCCCGAGCAGCTGGTCGCGGACTGGCCGCCGACCCTGAGCGCGGCCGACGAGAAGGGCTGGTTCAGGTTCCAGCGCCTCTATGACGTGGCGCGCTCGGTGCTGCGCACCGAGGCGGACATCCGACGGCTGGTCATGGAGGTCGCCGAGGACGACGTACGCGACGGGGGCAGGTGGCTCGAGATCCAGGTCGACCCGTCTGGCTATGGGGCGAAGTTCGGCGGGATCACCGCCTTCACGGACCTGGTCCTGGACGCCGTCGGCGACGCCGAGCGGGCGACCGGGCTCGGGATCGCGGTGATCATCGCCTCCAACCGCACCCGGCATCCGATGGACGCGCGCACGCTGGCGCGCCTGGCCGGGCAGTACGTCGACCAGGGTGTGGTCGGCTTCGGGCTCTCCAACGACGAACGGCGCGGGCGGACCGAGGAGTTCGACCACGCCTTCCAGATCGCCGAGCGCGCCGGTCTGCGGCTGATGCCGCACGGCGGTGAGCTGCGCGGTCCCGAGCACATCCGCACCGTGCTGCGGTCGTTGCACGCGACCCGGCTGGGTCACGGCGTACGCGCTGCCGAGGATCCGGCGCTGCTCGACGAGATCGTGCGGGCGGGCGTCGCGTTGGAGGTCTGCCCGACCTCGAACGTGTCGCTCGGCGTCTACTCCGACCTGACCTCGGTGCCGCTGCCGCAGCTGCTCGACGCGGGTGCGACCGTGGCGCTGGGGGCCGATGACCCGCTGCTGTTCGGCTCCCGGCTGGCGGCGCAGTACGCCACCATGCGGGCTGCTCACGAGCTGTCCGACGAGACCCTCGCCGACCTGGCGCGGATGTCGATCACCGCCTCGACCGCGCCCGAATCGACCAAGAAAGGTCTGCTCGCCGAGATCGACGACTGGCTGAGCACGCCCTCGCACCCCACGGATCCGGCAAGTTAAGACAGAATGTCGGCCATGACGAACCCGTCCGACGATCAGCCCGATCCCAACAAGCCGGCCGACGCCGCCACGCCGCCTGCGCCGACCCCGTCCGAGCCGGCCGATTCCGACGCGACCCAGGTGGCGACTCCGCCTGCGTCGACGCCGCCTGCGCCGACCCAGCCGATGTACGGCCAGACGTACGGTGAGCAGCCGCCGAACCCCTACGGTGGCGCGAGCTTCGACCAGAAGCCGCCGGTTCCGCCGGCTCCGTCCTACGGGACGCCTCCGCCGCCCGCATACGGCGGTCAGCCGGGCTATGGCCAGGCTCCCTACGGCGCCCCGGCCGCGTACGCAGGTCCGGGCGCCCGGCCGGACTCGAGCGCGACGACGGCGATGGTCTTGGGCATCATCGGCATCGCCGGCATCGTGACCTGCTACCTCCCGCTGATCCTCTCCCCGTTCGCCCTCTTCATGGGTCTGGCCTCGAAGAAGCGGATCGACGCGTCCAACGGAGCCCTCACCGGCCGGGGCTCGGCGCAGGCGGGCTTCATCCTGGGCATCATCGGCACCATCTTCCTGATCCTAGGCATCCTTGCGATCGCCATTTTCGTGATCATCGGCATCGCAGGCGGGTTCGACTCGGGCTATGACAGCGGGTACGAGCCGTACGACAGCGAGTTCTGAGCGATGACGAACACGCCCCCACCGGGCTACCAGCCGGCGCCGTACGGCTTCCCGCAGCCTCCGCACCCCGAGGCCAACTCGGCGATGATCTTCGGGATCGTCGGACTGTGCCTGTCGGTCATGTGCGGCGGGATCGGCGTCTTCATCGCGCCGTTCGGATGGATCAAGGGCAAGCGGGTGATGGCCGAGATCGACGCCAACCCGGCGGCCTACGGCGGACGCGGCAACGCTCAGGCCGGCTTCATCACCGGCATCATCGGGACGATCTTCGGGGCGCTCTACCTGCTCTTCTGGGTCGCCTACGTCATCTTCATCATCGTGATGCTCGTCGTCGTCTCCGAGGACACCAGCACCACGACGTTCGACAGCGTCAACGCGATGCTCGGCCGCATCTGACGGATGGACTGCGGCTACTTCACCTCCGGCGCCTGCCGCTCCTGCCGCTGGCTGGAGATGGCGTACGCCGACCAGCTCGCCCAGAAGCAGCGACGGGTCGCCGAAGCTCTCGGGGACGTACGTTGGGAGGAACCGGTCTCCAGCCCGGAGGCCGGTTTCCGCAACAAGGCGAAGATGGTCGTCGCCGGCTCGGTGGAGGCGCCGACGCTGGGGATCCTGTCGCACGACGGGCTCGGGGTGGACCTGCTCGCGTGCGGGCTGCACACCCCGGGGCTGCAGGCCGCGCTGCCGGTCCTGTCCCGGTTCGTCACGACCGCGCGGCTGACCCCCTACTCGGTGCCGGAGCGGCGCGGTGAGCTCAAGCACGTGATCGTCACCGAGGCGCCTGGCGGGGAGCTGATGGTGCGCTGGGTGCTGCGGTCGACCGAGGCGCTGTCGCGGCTGCGCAAGCACCTTCCTGCCCTGCTGGACGCGCTTCCGATCGGTGTCGCCTCGGTGAACGTCCAGCCGGAGCACAAGGCCGTCATCGAAGGCCCGGAGGAGATCTTCCTGACCGCCCGTGAGGCGCTCACGATGGAGGTCAACGGGATCGGCCTGCGGCTGCGCCCGCACTCGTTCTTCCAGACCAACACCTCCGTGGCAGCGGCTCTCTACCGCCATGCCCGCGACCTGGTCTCCTCGGTGTCACCGAGCTCGGTATGGGATCTCTACTGCGGCGTCGGCGGCTTCGGGCTGCACGTCGCCGCGCCCGGGCGCGAGGTGCTCGGAGTCGAGTCCAGCGAGCAGGCCATCGAGGCCGCCGCCTCGACCGCCGCCGAGCTCGGGCTGCCGGGCACCAGCTGGGTGGCCGGGGATGCGACCGCGTACGCCCTCTCGGCCGCTGCCGCGCCCGAGCTGGTCATCGTCAACCCACCGCGGCGCGGCATCGGCTCCTCGCTCGCCGGGTGGCTGGAGCAGTCGGGGGTCGAGCACGTCGTCTACTCCTCGTGCAACGTCGACACCCTCGCCCGCGACCTGGGCGACATGCCCTCGTTGAAGCCGGTGTCAGCAAGGCTGCTCGACATGTTCCCCAACACCGACCACCACGAGGTGCTCGTCTCCCTGACACGCCGATGAGCCGCCGAGTCGGCTCGAGTCCGGGCTGGTCGCTCCTAGAGCTCCACGCCGAGCATGACGGGCTCGTTGACGAGCACGATCCCGTACGCCGCCTCGACCCCGTCGCGTACCTCTCTCGCCAGGGCGAGCAGGTCCTCGGTCGTGCCCTCGCCGCGGTTGGTGAGGGCGAGGGTGTGCTTCGTCGAGAGTGACACGCGTCGGTTGCCGTGGCCCTTCTTGAACCCGGCGTGGTCGATGAGCCAGGCCGCGGAGGTCTTCACGGTGCCGTCGGGCTGCGGATAGGCCGGAGCACCGTCGGGCACGTCCTCGGGTGCGACCACAGGGTTGGTGAAGAACGAGCCCGCCGACCAGGTGTCGTGGTCGGCCTCGTCGATGACCATGCCCTTGCTGCGGCGCAGGGCGAGTACGGCCTCGCGGATCTGCTTGGACGGCACTCGTGTGCCCTGCTCGACGCCGAGGGCGCCGGCGAGCTGGGCGTACGCGATCGGGGAGCCGGTCTCGCCGTCGGTGCCGAGCCGGAAGGTGACCTCGAGGACCACGTGCCGCCCGGGCAGAGCCTTGAAACGCGACCAGCGGTAGCCGAACCCGCACTCCTCGGCGGTGAAGCTCCGCACCTCGCGAAGCTCGCGGTCGAACACCTTGACCGAGGTGATGGTCTGGGAGACGTCCTGGCCGTACGCCCCGACGTTCTGGATCGGAGTCGCGCCCACGCTGCCGGGGATGCCGGAGAGCGCCTCGACACCGCTCCAGCCCTTGTCGACGGCGGTCGTCACGAAGTCGTCCCAGGTCTCGCCGGCAGCCACCGTGACGCGTACGCCACCATCGACCGGCTCCGCCGACACCCCCGTGGTCGCCAGCTTGATGACGGTGCCCGGGAAGCCGGCGTCGGCGACGACCAGGTTGCTGCCGCCGCCGAGGACGAGCAGATCCTTCCCAGCAGCGTCGGCCGCGGTCACGGCCTCGATGATCTCCGCCTCGGTGGTCGCGGTGACGAACTCCGCCGCCGGTCCGCCGAGATGGAAGGTGGTGTGGTTCGACAAGGACTCAGACACGTACGGAGACCTTCGGCATGCCGAGGACCTTCTGGTCGCCGGAGACGACCGTCAGGGCGATCGTCGCCAGCCCGTCCTCGACCGACTTCACGGTGCCGCTGACCGTCACCGAGGTGCCCTCGTCGTCATCGGGCACGACGACCGGGTTGGTGAACTTGGCGCCGAGGTCGACGACCTCGGCTCCGTCGGTCCACTCCGAGACCGCGCGGGCGACCAGCGCCATGGTGAACATGCCGTGGGCGATCACGCCGGGGAGGCCGACAGCGGTGGCGATCCGGTCGGACCAGTGGATCGGGTTGAAGTCGCCGCTCGCGCCGGCGTAGCGCACCAGCGACGCCCGGGTGACGGGATAGGTCTTCGGGGCCAGCTCGGCGCCTGCTTCGAGCGTCATCACGCGACCTCCGCCGCTCGGTGGACCAGGGTGGCGGACGTGGTGCACACGACCGCCCCGGAGTCGTCGGTGATCTCCGAGACCGTGCCGATGATGTCGTTGCCGCCGATCTGTCGCAGCGAGGCGACGCTCAGGGTCGCGACCAGCACGTCCCCCGGCGCGATCGGGCGGGCGTAGGAGAACTTCTGCTCGCCGTGCACGATCCGCGACAGCTCGACCTGGACGTCGTCCAAGAAGGCGTTCATCGCGTCGAAGGCGAGCACGATCGGGAACGTCGCCGGAACCGGCTCCCCGCTCTCCCAGCTCACGCCGGCGGCGGCGGCGAACTCCCGCACCTTCTCGTCGGTGACCCGATAGGGCCTGGTCGGAGGAAACGCGCGCCCTACGAGCGACCCATCAACTGCCATGCGGCCAACTCTAGTGGCCCGCCGAGAAGTCACCCACGTCGGCCGAAGCGTCACGTACGTCGGCCGAGATGGCACGCAGGTGCCAACTCGGCCGACCGGAGCGCCAACTCGGCAAATGACGAACGCCCCGCCTCCCGGCCATCTGGAATTCAGTGGCGGGGGCGGGGCGTTCGGAGCGCAGATCAGCGTCGCGCTCTACCTAGAAGACAGGCTTCAGCGGGTCTCGCGGTGCACGGTGTGCTTGCGGTCACGCGGGCAGTACTTCTTGAGCTCGATGCGGTCGGGGTCGTTCCGACGGTTCTTCTTCGAGATGTAGTTCCGCTCCTTGCACTCGGTGCAAGCGAGGGTGATCTTCGGGCGAACGTCGCTGCTCTTGCTGGCCACAGGAGTTTCCTTACAGTGCTGATCGAGGTGATGCGGTCTTTGGCGGTAGCGGGGGCGGGGATCGAACCCGCGACCTCACGATTATGAGTCGTGCGCTCTAACCGCCTGAGCTACCCCGCCTCAACAGGAATCAGGCCCGCAGTATTTCTACCGCGGGTCCCGAACTCCAGAGCCCCTTTACGGAATCGAACCGTAGACCTTCTCCTTACCATGGAGACGCTCTGCCGACTGAGCTAAAGGGGCGTTGCGAAAGAGAACGTTACGGCAGGGCCGGCGCACTCAACAAATCGGCGAAGCCCATCGCTTCCTCGAGCTCGAAAGCGACCTCCAGGAGCGTACGTTCGGCCCCCGGAGCGGCGCCCAACATCATCCCCTGAGGCAGCCCGGAAGCGGTCCGCTGGACCGGCAGCGACACCGCCGGACCGCCGGTGACGTTCTGCCACGGGGTGAAGGCGACCCAGTCCATCAGCCGCTTCAGGACGAGCTCGTACGGCTGCGTCGGCGCGAGGTAGCCGATCTCCGGAGTGGCGTGGGAGACCGTGGGCGTCAGGACCACGTCGTACGCCGCATGGAACCCCTCCGCGAGCACCGTGGAGCGGCGCAGCCGGTTGATCGCGGCGGGCAACGTGCGCGCGTTCTTGAGGGTCGCCGCGGAGAGGCCGAGGGTGAGGTTGTCCAGGCGGGTGCGGTCCCAGGTACGGCCGCGCAGCGGCCCGGCGTTGGCCAGCGCGACTGCGAGCGAGCCCCAGTAGAGGACGAAGTCCGCGTCGAACCCGGCGGGCACCGGCGGGGCGACCTCCTCGACGGTGTGGCCCAGCTCTTCCAGCACCGCGGCGGTCTTCCGCACGAGGTCGGCGACCTCCGGGGCGGCCGAGCGGCCGAGCGCCTCGGTGTACATCGCGATCCGCAGCCGTTTCGCCGACGGGCCGGTGACGTCGCCGATCGGCGGCAGATGGGTGTGGTGGACCCGCTCGGCCTCCCGCAGGAAAGCGGCGGCGTCACGCACGGACCGGGTCAGGACTCCGTCGACGACGAGGTTGACCGGCAGCAGGCCGTACAGCGGGTTCTTCGGGAGCCGGTCGCGGGTCGGCTTGAAGCCGACCACGCCGCAGGCCGAGGCCGGGATCCGCAGCGACCCGCCACCGTCGTTGCCGTGGGCGAGCGGGACGGCGCCGGCGGCGACCAGCGCACCGGCTCCGGCCGAGGACGCCCCCGAGGCCAAGGCGGTGTCCCACGGGTTGCGTACCGGCCCGAACCGCGGATGCTCGGCGGTCGCGGAGAAGCCGAACTCGGAGAGCTGACTCTTCCCGAGCGAGATCAGACCGAGCTTCCCGAGCAGCTTGACGACCTCCTCGTTGCGGGTCGCCGGGCCAGCGACGTACGAGTCGGTGCCGTTGCGCGTCGGCACCCCGAGCACGTCGGTGTTGTCCTTGACCAGCGTCGGCACTCCGGCGAAGAAGCCAGCCCGCGGCGAGCGGGCCTGGACCCGGGCGCGGTCGAAGGTGCGGTAGGCCATCGCCCCCAGCTCCGGGTCGACCGACTCGATCCGGGCGATGGACGCCTCGACCGCCTCGAGGGTGCTGAAGTCACCGCGCCGCAGGGCACCGGCGACCCCGACCGCGTCGAGAGTGCCGAGTACGTCGTCGGTGAAGGCGTGCACTCGAGCCATGCCGTCAACGTTAAGCCCGCGGCAGCCTCAGAGGAGGAGGTACGCCACCAGCGGAATCAGGAGACATGTCACAACCGCGGTGAGCCCCATCGCCAGTCCGGAGAAGGCGCCCTCGACGCGGCTCTCCTCCAGCATCCGGGAGGTGCCGATGCCGTGGGAGACCGCTCCGACGGCGACACCGCGGGCCCGCGGGTCACGGATGCCGATCAGGGTCAGCACTCGCGGCGCGACCATCGCCGCGACGATTCCGATCACGATCGCGAAGGCCGCCGCGAGCTCCGGATAGCCGCCCAGGCGGTCGGCCAGCTCGATCGCCACCGGCGTCGTCACGGCCTTCGGAGCCATCGTCCGCTCCAGCACGTCGCCGCCACCGAGCCAGCGCACCAGCAGGATGCCGCTGACCATCGACACGAGGGCACCGGCGGTCAGCGCGACCAGGACGGGCACCACCATCCCCTTCAGCCGCGCGACCTGGTGGTAGAGCGGGATCGCCAGCGCGACCGTCGCCGGGCCGAGCAGAAAGCTGATCAAGGTGGTGGCGTCGGCGTAGTCGTCGTAGGTCGTGCCGCTGACCGCCAGGAGGGTGCCGACGATCACGATCGCCACCGCCACCGGCTGGGCCAGTGGCGAACGGGTCCGCGCCCGCAGCCACCGCCCGAGCTCGTACGCCGCCACCGTCACGAACAGCCACAGGATGACGCTCACTCGATCTCCTCCCCCGGCGCGCCTTCGGTGCCTGCGACCTCGGGCACGCGGCGCAGGAACAGGCTGAGCACCCAGCCGACGGTGGCCAGGCCGAGGACCCAGGAGCCGATCAGTGCGACGACGATCGGCACCGCCGCGTCGCGGATGACCGCAAGGTAGGCGATCACACCGACACCGGCCGGGATGAAGAAGAGCTGCAGGTGGGAGAGGAAGTAGTCGCCGACCTGGATGACCGGGTCGTCCTCGCCGTCACGGCGCCGCAGGACCAGGGCGACGAAGAGCAGCAGCATCCCGACGACGGGTCCGGGCAGCGGGATCCCGGTCAGCTCGACGATCGCGGTTCCGGCCAGCTGGCACCCGAGCAGCCAGAGCAGGCCGACGATCACGGGGTCAGAGACTCGATCGCCATCGCCGCGCAGCCCACCAGGCCCGAGGAGTCGCCGTGGAGCTGGGCCATGAAGGTGAGCTCGCGGGTGGCGATCGGGTTGGAGCGGGCGTAGACGCTCTCGCGCACCCCGGCGGTGTAGAGGTCGAACGCACCGGCCATGTCACCGCCGATGACGACGACCTCCGGGTTGAGCAGGTTGACGGCCGCGGCCACGACCTCGCCGAGCTGTCGTCCACCCTCGCGCAACAGCCCGCGCGCGACGGCGTCACCGTCGTTCGCGGCGGCCACCAGGTCGCGTACGTGACCGGCGGGGACGCCGGAGTCGGTCAGCCGCTGGGCCAGCGCCCAGCCGGCCGCGACCGTCTCCAGGCAGCCGGTCGAGCCACAGCGGCAGGGCCGGTCACCGGCCGCGTCGATGCGGGTGTGGCCGATCTCGCCGGCCGCTCCCAGGGCGCCGGTGACGACCTTGCCGTCGACGATGATGCCCATGCCGAGACCGGTCGAGGCCTTGACGACCAGGGCGTTGCGTACGGGATGGTCGGAGTTGAAGAGCTCCGAGCGTGCCAGCGCGTGGGCGTCATGGGCGAGGATCAGCGGCCCGTCGGTCAGCGCGGTGAAGTAGGGGGCCAGCTGGACGCCGTCCCAGCCGCCCATCGCCGGGGTGTCGATGCTCATCCCGAGATCGGGGTTGACCACGCCGGGCAGGCTCATCCCGATCGCCAGCACCGGCAGGTCGATCGAGGTCACCATCTTGGTCATCCGCTCGACGACCTCGGGCATCAGCACCTCGGCGGAGATGCCGACCTCGTGGTCACGGGTGTCTCCGGCCAGCTCGCGCCCGGCGAGGTCGAAGACCGCCGCCTGGCTCCGGCTGCGGCCCACCGCCACGGCCAGCACGACCCCTGGGTCTGAGGATTCGTCACTCACGACTGCAGTCTAAGCACGACGCTCGACGCCGCCTAAGACCGCGAGCGCAGGCGTGCGTTGGGAAGCGGGGGTGCCGGGATCGGCCGCTGGTGGTTGCCCTCGACGACGCCGAAACGGCCCTCGGCCAGGTCCTGGGAGTCCTCGACCAGCTCGCCGCCACCGCGGGTGACCTGGCCCTGCCACTCCTCGCGGTAGCCGACGACCTCCTCGTGGGTGCGCCCGACGAAGTTCCACCACATGATGATCGACTCGCCGAACGGCGTACCGCCGAGGAGGAGCAGCCGGGTCCACGCCTCACCGGCCTGCAGGATCAGCGTGGTCGCGCCGGGAGGGGCGTAGGCGAGCGAGTCCTTCTCCACCTCGGCCGAGGCCGGACCGGACGCGCCCAGACCGGTCATCGACACCTCACCCGTGTCCACGAGTACGCCGTGCTCGAACCGGTCGTCGACCTCGATCTCGAGCCGGGTGCCGGGCTCGAGCAGGATCTCGGCGCCGAGGATCTCGGAGTGGGTCCGTACCGGCGAGGTGACGCCGAGGAGCGACCCCATGAAGACCCGCACGGTCGCGCCGTCGCGCTCGATCGGCGTGGGAGCGTGGTTCTGGAACGCCGGCTCGACGTCACGGAACTCGTCGGGCAGCGCGACCCACAGCTGCGCCCCGTGCAGAACGGTGGTCTCGGGGGTGGAGTTCTCCGAGTGGGAGATCCCGCGTCCGGCGGTCATCAGGTTGACCTCGCCCGGTCGCACCATCGCCACGGTGCCGACCGAGTCGCGGTGCTCGATCTCGCCGGTGAACAGCCAGGAGACCGTCGCCAGCCCGGTGTGCGGGTGGGGCGGCACCTCCATCCCGCCGGAGACGACGACGTCATCGGGACCGTAGTGGTCCAGGAAGCACCACGCGCCGATCAGCGAGCGAGCGCGGGCGGGCAGGGTGCGGCGTACGTTCATCGCTCGCGGACCGCCCAGGGGCACGTCGCGCGGAGTGATGATCTGGATCTCGACGCCTTCGTCGCCGGTCCCACCGACACACTCGATGGGCGTGGGGTGTGCGTCCAGGTTGGTCATGCTCTGAACGCTACTCGCCATGCCTGCGTCACATCGAGGTCGCCGGAGGGCTACCTCGATGCCACACGATGTGGCCCGTGCTCATCGCTCAGCTCGCGAACTTCGTCGGCCCCACCTCCGGCGGCATGAAGACGGCTCTGGAGGCCCTCGCCCGTGGCTATCTCGAGGCGGGCCACGACCGGCTTCTCGTCGTCCCCGGCCCGTACGACTCGGTCACCACGACCGACCTCGGCGAGGTGGTGCAGCTGAGAGCGCCGCGCGTGGGCGGCGGCTACCGGCTGATCATCGAGCCGTGGCGGGTGACCGACGTGCTGACCCGCTTCAACCCGACGAGCCTCGAGGTCAGCGACAAGTTCACGATGCTGCCCGTCTCCCGCTGGGCTCGGCGTCAGGGCATCGGGACGGTCCTCTTCTCCCACGAGCGCCTCGACGAGTACATGCCCACCTACACCGGCATGGACGCCACCTCGAAGGTCTCCACCGCGCTGCTCAACCGGATGCTGGTGCGTTCCTTCGACCAGGTGCTGGTGACCTCCGACTACGCCCGGCACGAGTTCGAGCCGCTGGCCGCGACCGTCGGGTGCCCGATCGCCCAGGTGCCGCTGGGCGTCGACCTCGACAACTTCTCCCCCTCGCTCGGGCACCGCGACGACACCCTGAGACTCATCCACGTCGGACGCCTCTCCCGCGAGAAGTCCCCCGACCTCGCCGTCGCCACCGCCGTCGAGCTGCATCGGCGCGGGTTCGACGTACGCATGGACGTCTACGGCGACGGGCCGCACCGTGCCGAGATCGAGGCCCTCGCCGCCGGCGCGCCGGTCGTCTTCCACGGGCACGTCTCCGACCGCCACCGGATCGCCCGAGCGCTGGCCGAGGCCGATGTGGCCCTCTCGGTCTGCCCCCGCGAGACCTTCGGACTGGCAGTCCTGGAGGCCCTGGCCAGCGGTACGCCGGTCGTGACCGCCGACCGCGGCGGCGCCCGCGAGCTCATCGATCCCCGGTGCGGGGCCTGGGCCGCCGCCCACCCGGCGGCGCTGGCCGACGCGGTCATCGACGTCGCCGAGCGACCGGTGATGGCGACCCGTCACGCGGCTCGCGAGCGGGCCGAGCAGTTCCCGTGGTCGCGCACGATCGAGGAGATGCTGGAGCTTCACTCCCGCCTCGCTCGGGAGACCGGGCCGACCTATCTCCTCGCGCGCTCGCGACAGCGGCAGGCGGCTCGGCGCTCCCGGCGCTATGCGTGAACGGGGCCGGATCGTCAGAGTGTCGGAGCGCACCTCCTGTTGGGAAGCCGTTACCCTGCTGTGACCCTTCCAGGCCAACGACCACGTGAGGCGCACATGAGCGAGCTGACGACGCAACAGCGCACGCACTTCGCCGACTCCTTCGGGCCGGTGTGTCGGGCGTACGGAGAAGATCCGCCGACCTCCTACGACTATCGAGACGTCACCTGTGGTGAATGCCGGCACGCCGCGCCCTACATCAGCGCACTGCCCGAGCACCTCAAGCCCAGGTCGACCAGGCGGCGCTCGTGGCCGCGATCGATGCAGGAGCGAGCCTGAGGCACGCCTTCGAGCGGCTCACCTCTGAGCGGTGAATCGCTCCGGGGAGGCCCCGGGTGGCTCCGGCTGCACCGGGGTCCACCTGTCCGCAGATCGCGACCGGGCGAGGCCGACGATCCCGGTGACCAGCAGCGCCCCGGCGCTCACCGCGACCCACAGCGTGGGGGCGGAGGCACCGAAGGCGACCACCGCGGCGACGTACGAGACGGTGGGGTTGGTGATGGTCATGGCCGCCATCGCCCACGGCAGCGGGCCGGCGGCGAGCGCCGCCTGGGTGAGCACGATCCCGAGGCCGCAGGTGCACAGCAGGCCGTAGAACGCCGGTAGCGTCAGCAACCCGGGGAACCCGTCGGCGGCGGCCCGGTCGGCGGTGATCTTCAGCAGCACCGAGGTCGTCGCGAACGAGCAGCCGGCCGCGACCGCCGTGGTCGCGGCCGCGATCGGCGGCGGGAACCGATGGGCCACCAGCAGGAGTACGCAGATCACGACCGCCACGCACCCGGCGAAGAGCGCGACGCGACCGACGTCGGCATAGGTGCCACCGCGGTGGTCGTCGGTGACCAGCAGGATCACGCCGCCACAGATCGCGGCCCCGCTGACCCAGTCGGAGACCGTCGGCCAGTGGCGGGCGGCGATCGAGGCGAAGACCAGCGCGAAGAGCAGCTGCGTGGGCATCACCGACTGCACCACCGAGACCGACCCCAGATGGAGCGCGACCGCCTGCACCCCGAAGCCGATCGCGTTGATCACCGCGCCGACGACCCACAGCGGGCTGCGCACCAGCGCCAGCATCAGCTGCTCGACACCTGAGATCCCGCCGCTGCGTCCGGGCGCGAGCGCGCTGGCGCGCTGCTGAACCGCGGCGGAGAGCGAGAACAGGACGCATGCGCCGATGGCCAGGCTCACGGCCGCAGCATGATCCATGCTTCGACGCTAGGCCTCGCGAGGAAAGCCCGGCCGCCGCCGACGCGAGCAACACGCGATCAGCGGATGAACCCTGAGGGTCACCCTTCCTTCGCGCCCATGATCCCGCCGCAATCGCCCCCGAGAAGCGACTAAACCCAACCGGGCACCGTATTACCAGGCAGTATGGAACGTTTACCTCTACTTGGTAATCGCGATGCCGTGTCGCACGGACATCCGTTCGCTGGGTGTCCCTAGCGTCATGAAGCGCACGCGGAGGTGTCGTAAGCGAGTGTTTTCGACTCATAGACCGCGTTGCGATCAATTCGAATTGACGACGAAAGGTATGAAATGAGCAAGAAGACAGGGCTGCTCCGCCGCACCGCGGCCGTCGCCGCCTTCTCGGGTGTCGCCTTCGCGCTGACCATGGGAGCAGCCGAGGCCGCTCCGGTCACCGCTGACACCACCACTGCCGTCAGCACCGCGACCGCGGACCTCTCTCCCTCGTCCGAGAAGGCCTGGGCCGACTTCATCCTCGGCGGCTCGTACATCACCGGCGGCGCGGCCCAGATGGTCAGCGGTGCCTGGGTCGGCGCTCCCGGCCTGATCCTCGCCGGCGCCACCGGCTCCCCGATCACCCCGGAGCAGGCTGCGGCCTGGGCGAACTGGGACGAGGGCGGGCAGAAGATCGGCGAGGGTGCCGCGATGATGGTCGCCGGCGCCTATGTCGGCGCGCCCGGCATCATCCTCGACCAGATCGCCGGCGGGGCGACCCCGGGCGACCTGTCGCCGGCCGAGCTCGAGCAGGTCTCGTTCCTCATCCCTGAGGGCAGCCCGGCGCTCGACGGTGTTCCGACCGAGCAGATCCCGAACCCGATGGCTCCTCTCGGCTCCTTCTGAGAGCCGGCATGACCGAAGCCGACCGATCGTAGCTCCCACCACGATTCGATCGGCTCCGTCCACAGATGGCCCAGGCGTGCACTCCTGCACGGCCGGGCCATCTGCGCATTTACGCACCTTCAAACAAGAACGTTGCAGTTTGTCGAAAATTACGTCATTACATTTCATTCGTCACTATTTGACATGAAATCAGCCGTGTCGAGTTGCCGTGACAACCGTTGATCCTCCTAGCATCACTTCCCGGATGCGAACGTATCGATACTGCATCGATCCGGGGGTCGCGTCCGTGCGTGATGTTTCAATTCGAATTGATCGATGAAAGGTACGAAATGAACAAGATGACAGGGCTGCTCCGCCGCACCGCGGCCGTCGCCGCCTTCTCGGGTGTCGCCATCGCACTGACCGCCGGTACCGCCACGGCGGACGAGGGCACCCACCACAACCGCACCGAGGCCGAGTGCATCGCGGAGAACTCCTCCGGCGCCTCGGACCTCTCGCCCTCGAGCCAGAAGGCCTGGGCCAGCTTCATCTGTGGCGCCGGCCAGGCCACCGGCGGCGCCGCCCGCATGGTCTCCGGCGCCTGGGTCGGCGCCCCGGGCCTCATCCTGATGGGTGCCACCGGCGACGAGCTGAGCCCGGCGCAGAAGAAGGCCTGGGTGAACTGGGACGGCGGCGCGCACCAGGTCGGCAACGGTGCCGCCCTGGTCGTCTCCGGCGCCTACGTCGGTGCCCCGGGCATCGTCATGGACAAGATCACGGGCGGGGCGCTCCCGAGCGAGCTGTCCGACAGCGAGCTGGACCAGGTCTCCTTCCTGCTCCCCATGGAGAACCCGGCCCTCGACGGCCTCCCCGTCGGCGCGGTCCCGAACCCGATGGCTCCTCTCGGCTCCTTCTGAGGCAGCTGACCGTGGCCGAGTGATCACCCCCTACCGACCGCTCGGCAACGGCACACAGGTGGCCCTGGGCGTGCATTCGTGCACAGCCAGGGCCACCTGCACGTTTTCCGTCAGGTTCAGTCTTCAGGTTCAGTCGTACGCCAACGGCTCCTCGATCACGTCCATCACCGCTCTGGCGATCCAGTAGTGGCGGCCGCCTCGACCCGACCGGCCGGCCGCCTCGATCCACCCGCGCCGCTCGGCGTCCTGGATCAGGTTGCGGGCACCCTGGTTGGTGAGGCCGGTCGCGTCCTGGACGCGCTTGACGGTCAGGTAGGGGTTGGCGAACAGCAGCGTGACCAGCCCGGACAGGTTGGCGCGTGAGGTGGCGGCCTCGTCGAGATAGCTCTCCCGGAGCGCGACCAGGCGCTCGGATCTGGTCGTGGCGTCCTCGGCCGAGCGTCGCACCGCGGTGAGGAAGAACTGCAGCCACTCCTGCATCTCGCCACGCTCCCGGACGCTCTGCAGCCGCTGGTAGTAGGTCTGGCGGTGGGCCTCGATGTAGCCCGAGAGATAGAGCAGCGGCGTGGTCATCCGCCCCTCCTCCATCAGCATCAGGTTGATCAGCAGCCGCCCGATGCGCCCGTTGCCGTCGAGGAACGGGTGGATCGTCTCGAACTGGTAGTGCATCAGCGCGCACCGCACCAGCGTCGGGCTGAGGTCGGGGACGTTGACGTACGCCTCCCAGTCGGCGATCAGCTCCGGCAGGTCGGGAGGGAGGGGCGGGACGTACGCGGCGGTCGTGGGGTTGTCGGTCGGCGACCCGACCCAGACCGGGGTCCGCCGGAACTCACCAGGGTGGCGCTCGTGCCCCCGGACGCCGGTCAGGAGCGTCTTGTGGAGCTCGAGAACGAGCCGTTGGCTGAGCGGCCAGCTCTCGATGAGCTCGAAGCCCTGGCGGGTCGCGGCGAGGTAGGCCTTCACCTCGGCGACGTCCTCGCTCCTGGTCGCCTGACCGCTGACCTCGTCCTGGAGGACCTCCTCCAGCGAGGTCTGGGTGCCCTCGATCCGGGAGGAGGCGACCGCCTCCTGGGTCAGGTAGGGCCCGATCAGCAGCTCGGGATCCTGGATCAGCGCGCTCACTCCCTGGAGGCGCCCCAGCGCGGCGTCGGCGTCCGAGAGCGCCTTCACCGTGAGTGGCTGTAACGCCAGGTCACGCGGGATGTGGGCGGGCCGGTAGTACCAGTAGGCCCACTTGTTCCCCGGTTCGCGGGTCGCCCGGCCGAACTGCGGAGCGTCGTACCTCTCCGGATCCATGGCCGGTCAACTTACCACTCAGAGATCGTTCGAGTTGGAAGTTGACGGGAACTTCCAAGTGGCTCTTGGAAGCTGCCCGCCAACATCCAACCGTCCCCTACGATCCACGCGTGAGAACGCGTGCTCGACGGGCACCGGCGATCCTGATCGTTTCGCTCGTCCTCCTGCTGGCGGTCGGATTCGTGCTCGCCACCCAGGTCTCCGGCTTCCTCGGGATCAGCGCCGAGCCGGTCGCGGCAGCGCCCGAGACGGCGAGCGTCGCGTCGGCACGGACGGCGACCGCACCCACCGTCGGCCGGGTACGGCTGGCCGAGGACGAGGCGGGTCCCCGGGTCCGGCACGCGGCCGCGGCGTTCCGGAAGGCCGTCGACGACTCCGGAGCCGAGGCCGACGGCACGCTGACCGTGGCGACGGGGACCGACCTCGGCGAGGGCGCCGGGCCCGAGGCCTACCGGGCCACGAGCGACGGCCCCGACATCCACCTCGAGGCCGCCGACGCGGCGGGCGCCGCAGCCGGGCTCTTCCAGCTGGCCGACCGCGTACGCACGGCCCGCCCGCTCCTCACCCCCGACGAGGACGGCGAGGTGCAGCAGCCGGACCTCCCGCTGCGCCTGGTCGACAAGGGTGCGGCCGGTGTTCCCGGGACGGCCGCCGACTGGCGTACGGGCGAGGAGTACTCGCACAACAGCGGCCAGTTCTCCGACGCGATCCTCTCGGACGCCCCGTTCGTCGACACCGAGGCGCTCGCGGAGGACGCCGAGCAGTTCCGGACGTACGTCGATCATCAGCTCGCCCGGGGCTACAACGGCATCGTCATGCCCGGATTCCTCGAGTACGTCACGTTCGACCGCTTCGGGGACGGTGACGAGTTTTATGGCGACGAGATCTATCCGACCGCCGAGGATCCGCACGTCGCCAGAGCGCTCGCGATGCGCGAGCACTTCGGCTCGATGTGGCGATACGCCCACGACGCCGGGATGAGGGTCTACCTCGGTACCGACATGCTCGCCCTGTCCACGCCGCTCCAGCGCTATCTCGACGAGCACGATCTCGATGCCGAGGACCCCGACCTCTGGAACATCTACGCTGCCGGGCTCGAGGAGCTCCTCGCCGAGATGCCCTACGTCGACGGGTTGATGATCCGCATCGGCGAGGGCGGCCGGATCTACCAGCTGCCCGGCTGGGACTACTGGTCGCAGATCGAGGTCACGACGCCCACGGCGGTCAAGGCGATGCTCGACGCGTTCACGACCGTCGCCGAGCGCCAGGATCGAGAGATCATCTTTCGGACCTGGAGCGTCGGCGTCGGCGCTGTCGGCGACCTGCACACCAACCCCGCCTCGTACGAGGAGGTTCTCGGTGACGTGCACAGCGATGCGCTGATCGTCTCGACGAAGCACGTCGCCGGCGACTTCTACTCCTTCCTCCCCTTGAACCCGACCCTCGAGGTCGGTGGCCACCGGCGCATCGTCGAGCTGCAGAGCCGGCGCGAGTTCGAGGGTTTCGGGGCGCTCCCGAACGACCTCGCTGCCGCCTACTCGGCGGCCCTGACCCACCTGGTCACGACCAACCCCGACATCGAGGGGGTGTGGACCTGGAACCAGGACGGCGGCCCGATCCACGCCGGGCCGCGGACGCTCTACCTCCGCGAGGGCTTCTGGCAGCTGTGGGACCTCAACTCGTACGCAGCCTCGCGGCTCGCCTGGGACACCTCGGCCGATCCGGGCGAGATCACCGCCGACTGGGCGCGCGAGACGTTCAGCTCGGACCCGGACACGGTGCGGGCGATCGGGGAGGCGATGGCGCTCTCGCGCGAGGCCGTGCTCGACGGGCTCTACATCGAGCCGTTCGCCGAGAACCAGGTGCGCGCGCTCGGGCTCGAGATCCCGCCCCAGACCTGGCTGTTCGAGTGGGACATCGTCACCGGCGACACGGCCGTCCTCAGCAGCGTCTACGCGATCAGCAAGGACCGCCTGGAGGAGGCCGCCGAGGGCGGCCGGGACGCGATCGAGACGGCCGAGTCGATGCGGCGGATCATCGCCGGGACCGATCCGTCGACCTGGCGAGATCCGTTGCTGCGCGAGGAGCTCCTCGCCGCGATCGACTACGAGATCAACCTGTTCCGGGTCCTCGACGACTACCGCGCGATGACGATGTATCACGCCGAATGGCTCGACACCGGAACATCCCGGGCACGCGAGCGATGGCAGTCGGCGCGGGCGGCGTTCGAGAAGTCCCGCGCCTCTCACGTGTCGACCTACGGCGACGACCAGGCCCACCCCGCCTTCCAGTTCACCGCCGCCGACATCGGGGCGAGGCGGGCCGACCGGGATCCGGCGATGGCCTGGCTCGCCCGTGGGCTGCTCGTGCTCTCCCTGGCCGGGCTGATCCTGGTCAGGCCGTTGCGGATCGCGGTGACTCGGCCGTGGCGGTTGGGCCGGGCGTTGCGGGAGGTGCCGCCGAAACGCTGGGAGCGGGCGGCGGTCCTGGTCCTGCCCCTGGTGGTGCTGGTTCTCGGCCGGGCGACGCTGACCTGGTTCGCGGCGCCTGCGCATCTCGTCGTGACGCTGGGCGCCTGGTTGCTGTTCGCGCTGACGCTACGGCTCCTGATCGGGCGTCGCGACCCCTTCGCGCTCTGGGCGGTCGTCGGCGGGATCGCCCTGGTCCGGTCGGTGATCCTGATGGCCGCGCTCGCCAACCGCGGACCGGGGCGCTACTGGTATCTCTTCTGGACCGAGCCGGGCCCCCGGACCTTCTACATCACCGTCGCGTTCGCCGGCTTCGGCCTGCTGTTCGTCGCCACGGCGCTGGCTCTGCGAAGTGCCTACGGATTCATTCGTCGGGCCGCCGTGGGGCGCGTCCTGATCGCGGCCGGGGTCCCGGTCGTCCTCGGCGGCGCGGGTGTCGCGATGATGGGCACCGAACGTGCCCTGACCGTCTGGAACGACCAGATGGCGCTCATCCCCTGGGGGCTCTCGCGCATCCTCGGCATCACCGTGCACCTCGGCATCCCGACGAGCCTGCCCTGGTTCGCCGTCGGTTGCGGAGCGGCCGCCGCGCTGGTCGGGGTCGCCTTGAGCGTGCGGCTTCGGCGCTAGTCTGGCTCCGTGCAGTTCGGCCAGTATCCCGCTCCACGCCACACGATCGCCCACCTCTCCGACACCCATCTCTACGCCGGTGACGAGCGGCGCATCTACGGCAAGGTGGACCCCGCGCCCGGGTTCGAACGGGCCCTGGCGCGGCTGCGCGGGATGCCCACCCCGCCGCAGGCGATCGTCTTCACCGGAGACCTCGCCGACCTGGGCGAGCGCGGTGCCTACGTGCGTCTTCGCGAGCAGGTGGAGCCGGTCGCGGCCGAGTTCGGTGCGGAGATCGTCTGGGTGATGGGCAACCACGACGAACGCGAGGTCTACTCCGAGGTGCTCTTCGGGGAGGCCTCGGACGCCCCGCAGGACCGCGTCCACGAGGTCGCGGGCCTGCGGATCATCGCCCTGGACACCACCGTGCCCGGCTGGCACCACGGCGACATCGACGACTCGCAGCTCGAGTGGCTGGCCGACGTGCTGAAGGAGCCGGCGCCACACGGCACCCTGCTGACGATGCACCATCCACCGGCGCCGCTCCCCCTCAACGACGCCAGCGTGATCATCGAGCTCGACGGCCAGGACCGGCTCGCCCCGGTGCTGGCGGGCAGCGACGTACGCTCCATCCTGGCCGGTCACCTGCACTACTCGACCAACACCACCTTCGCCGGCATCCCGGTCTCGGTCGCCTCCGCGAGCTGCTTCGCCGCCGCCCCCGCGACCGCCGACCGGTTCTCCTCGGCCGTCTCCGGCCACCAGGCGATCTCGCTGGTTCACCTCTACGACGAAGGCGCCGGTGGCGTCCCCGGTGCCCCGGTCGTGCACACCACGGTGCCCACCAGCGAGTCCCCCGAGGTCGCCGGCTTCCCGTCCTCGGTCGTCGAGAAGCTGGCCGCGATGACCGCCGCCGAGCGCCGCGACCTCTTCTCCCGCAAGGGCAAGGCCGCGCGCGCCCTGCGGCGTCAGCTTCGAGACTGACCCGCGCCGCCTCGATCTCCGCCTCGAGGCTGATGTGGGCGTACGTCCGGGCCCGGAACGATGGTTGCGAAACGTCAACGACGACAGGAGCAGCCATGTCTCGGACCATCGTCCGCACGGGCGCCGCAGCGATCGCCGCGGTGCTTCTTCCTCTGACGGCCGTGCCGGCCGCGTACGCCCAGCCTGATCCCGATCCTGATCGCGGGCCCGCGGCCGTTGCGCCGGACCCGACGGCGCTGACCCGGGAAGCGACCGCGATCGCCGAGCGGGCGGCGGCCAAGCAGCAGGGGTTCAAGGCCCTGTCGTCGACTCCGGCTGCCGCCGAGCTCGACCGAGCCGTCGACGCGGTCATCGCCGACGGCGCCCTCGGCGTCACCGCCCGGGTCGAGGCTCCGGGTCTGACGTGGACGGGGGCAGGCGGCGTACGCGAGGCGGGCACCGAGCGCGACGTCCGGGCCTTCGACAGGTTCCACGTCGCCAGCAACACCAAGACGATGATCGCGACCCTGGTCATGCAGGAGGTCGAGCGCGGCACCTGGAGTCTGGACACCCCGGCCGAGGACGTACTGCCCGGGATCTTTCCTGCCGGCGTCACGATCGAGCACCTGCTCAGCCACCGCTCCGGGGCCCCGCGCGGCCCCGAGGAGCTGCTGCTGACCCGCGTCGAGGACCCCGACTCGTTGGAGCAGCTCATCGACGCCGTCGGTCAGCACTACACCGAGGCCGAGCACCTGGCCGCGATGCGCTCGGTCCCCTGGCTCTTCGAGCCGGGCACCGACTTCTCCTACTCCAACTACGGCTACGTCGCCCTCGGCGTCATGCTCGAGAAGGAGACCGGCCGAGATCTCGATGACCTGCTCCACCGGCGCATCTTCTGGCCGGCCGGCATGCTCCGCACCGACTACCCGAAGACCTCGCACAACCGCGGACCGTTCCTCGAGGGTGCGGCCAAGATCGACCAGACCGGATGGCGGGCCCTGACCGACCTGGACCCGAGCGTCTTCCACGCCTCCGGGGCCGCGACCAGCACCACCCGTGACCTGGCCTCGCTCAACGAGGCGCTGCTGACCGGTGAGCTGGTCTCACCGGCATCGGTCGACGCCATGCTCCCGCCTCGCTCTGGCAGCGCCGACCCCGACTACGGACTGGGCATCTATCGCGTCGCCGATCCCTGCACGGAGGGTGAATACCTCTACGGCCACGACGGCGCCCACTTCGGCACCCAGTCGATCAACTGGAGCTCGCGCGACGGCGAGCGTCAGGTCACCCTCGCCTGGACCGGCCGCGACTACACCGGCGCCACCGAGCCGCCCTACGACCTCGGCCTCCTGCTGGAGCCGATGCTGCTCGCGACCTGCTGAAGCCCGGTTCGCCGTCGCCCGGTCAGGGTCGCAGGATACGGCGCTCGATGGCCGTGGCGACGGCGCCGGCTCGGGTGTCGACGCCGAGCTTGGTGTAGATGTGGGAGAGGTGCGACTTGACCGTCGCCTCGCTGACCAGCAGCTCGCGGGCCATCTCCTTGTTGCCCAGGCCCTTGGCGAGCAGCCGCAGGATCTCGACCTCGCGCGGGCTCACCTTCGGTGTCGGCGAGGCGGCCCGCTGCAGCAGCCGGGTGGCGACCGACGGGGCCAGCACCGTCTCTCCTCGTGCGGTGCCCCGGATCGCGCGGAACAGCTCGTCGGGCGGCGCGTCCTTGAGCAGGTAGCCCGCCGCACCGGCGTCGACGGCGTCGAGCACGTCGGCCTCGGTGTCATAGGTCGTCAGCACCAGCACCTGCGGCGGCGAGGGCAGCTCGCGGACCAGCCGGGTGGTCTCCGCACCGCCCGGTCCGTCGCCGAGGCTGAGGTCCATCAGCACCACGTCCGGCTGCGTCTCGCCGACGACCGCGACGGCCTGGGCCGAGTCGGCCGCCTCGCCGACCACGTCCAGGTCGTCCTGGGCATCGACCAAGGCGCGTACGCCTGCCCGGACGACCGGGTGGTCGTCCACCAGCACCACCCGGATGCGTTGCTCAGCCACGACGTTCCTCCCCCTGAGTGGATGCTGCCTGAGTGGATGCTGCCTGTCCGGCCGCGAACGAGGCCGCGAGCACCGTGCCCTCGCCCGGGGCGCTCTCGATGACCAAGTCTCCACCCAGCAGGCGGGCGCGAGCGCGCATGCCGGCCAGGCCGTGTCCGCGCAGCCCGTCGGACTCCTTCAGTCGGGCCGGCTCGAACCCGGTCCCGTCGTCGCGTACGTCCAGGGCGACCCCGCCCTCGTGGAACGTGAGAGAGACGACCGCCGTGGTCGCGCCGGCGTGCTCGGCGACGTTGGCGAGGGCGCCGCGCAGGGTGCGGACGACGGCCGTCGCCACGCGGCCGCCGACCTCGTGCGGGTCACCGTGGACGTGGACCGGGACGCTGAGCCCGGTGGTGGCGGCGACGTCGTCGGCGACCTGGCGTACGGCGGTGACCAGCGCCGATCCGCCGGTCAGCTCGGTGGGGGCGAGGTCGCGGACGACCCGTCGCGCCTCGTCCAGCGAGGAGCGGGCCATCGCGGCCGCCTGGTCGACGTGGTCACGGGCATCGGCCGGGCGCGGCTTCCACTCCTGGTCGGCCGCCTGGAGCAGCAGGTTGATGCTGGTCAGGCCCTGGGCGACGCTGTCGTGGATCTCCCGGCTCAGTCGCGCACGTTCGGCCACGACGCCGGCTCGGCGCTCAGCGTCGGCGACCTCGTCCTGGGCCGCCTCGAGGTCTGCCAGGAGCGCGCGCCGGGTGACCGCGTCGCGCTCGAGAGCGCGGTAGGCGGTCACCGCGAGCACGGCCACGCAGACCGGCCCGAGGAGGACGGTCGGGTCGGCCAGGCCGGTCATCCGGCTCCAGGCGACCGCGACGACCGCGACCAGGAACACCGTGGCGGCCACCGCCCACCGGAACGGCAGGATCCGCAGCGCGAGGAAGACCAGCGGCACCGCGGCCCACGAGAACGACGGCGCGATCAGCGCCAGCACCGTCCAGCAGGCGACCACAGCGGCCAGCCACACGATCGCGGCCGTGCCTGCGAGGCGGCGGCCCGCGGCGTACGCGATCAGGAGGAGGGCGGCGCCGGGCAGGACCACCTCGGCCTGGTCACCGAGGCCGTGGCCCTGGAGATAGCGAGCGACCGAGGCAACGACGAGCACCACCAGTGAGATGTGGAGCCAGCGGTCCAGCAGCGACTGGCCGGCCAGGATCCCACCGGCGCGAGGAGTATCGGTCGACATGATCGTTCCAGGCTAGGCCGGTCGCGGCGTCCCCGGCATCATCCGATCGGCTATCCGGAGTGTCGCCGGACGGCTATCCAGACGTCGCCGGTCACCCGATGCCCGGGCCCCTCCCCGACGGCGATGGTTGATACATCAGCCCGAACAACCGGAGGAGAACCACCCATGCGTACGTCCCGAATCGCCGCCCTCGCCGGCCTGGCCGGCATCGCCGCCACGGCCACCCTGTCCGTCGCCGGCCTCGGCATGGGCACCGCCGCCAACGCCGCGCAGGGCCACGGCCGGCCGGCGAGCTACCTGCTCGAGGGCGACCCGTCGGCCCAGGGCGGCTCGAAGTTCGAGGGCATCGGCGTCGACCAGAGGTCCGGCAGGTTCTACGTCAGCGAGGTCACCGGCGGCGAGATCCAGCGCGGCTCCGCCGACCGTGCCCAGGCCGAGGAGTGGCTGGCCGGTGACGGCACCGACGGCCGCTACACCGCCCGCGGGATCACCGTCGACGACGAGGGCCGCATCTACATCGCCGGCGGCCCGAACGGCACCGGCAACGACCGTCCCGACCTGTGGGTCTACAGCCCGTCGGGCGAGCTGTTGGCCGCGCTCCGCGTTCCCGACAACGACGCGTTCCTGAACGACGTCGCGATCGGGCCGGACGGGGCTGCGTACTTCACCAACTCCAACGACCCGACGATCATCCGCGTCGCCGAGGGTGTCGACGGCTGGGCGGCGACCGAGTGGGCCGACGGCAGCTCGCTGATCAGCCGTCAAGAAGGCTTCAACCTCGGCGGCATCGTGCTCAGCCAGGACCGCTCCGCCTTCGTGGTCGCCCAGGGCAACACCGGGCAGCTGTGGCGCTTCTCGATCGCGACCGGCGAGGTCAGCGCGATCGACACCGACGGCGCGAACCTGCGCAACGCCGACGGCCTGATCCGGCAGGGCCGCGACCTCGCCGTGATCCGCAACTTCGACAAGCAGATCGTGCACCTCGAGCTGAACCGCTCCGCGACCTCGGCCGACCACGTCTCCTCGCGCGCCACCGACCCTGACCGCGTCCTCACCACCGGGAAGCTGCTGAACGGCCGGATGCTGCTGGTCGACAGCCACTTCGACGAGCAGACCGCGCAGGGGCCGTACGAGATCGTCACCGCACGGATGCCGCGATGACCGTCTCTCCCCTGCGGTGGTCGCTGGCCGCCGCGGCGCTGACCGTGCTTCTGGCAGGCTGCGCCGCGGCGCCGCCGGAGACCGCCGAACCGTCTCCATCGAGCTCTCCGTCGAGCTCGGCGCCCGCCCCGACGACAAGGGCGGAGAACACCCCCGACCCCGAGGAGCGACAGCGGATGAACGAGCAGCTGATCAAGGCCGCATGGGACAACGACGTGGCCCGCGCCCGCGAGCTGATCCAGGCCGGTGCGGACGTCAACCACGAGGACGACACCCAGCAGAGCGCGTACCTCATCGCCGCGAGCGAGGGCTACGTCGACCTGCTCGACCTGACCCTCCGCAACGGCGCCGAGATCAACGCCAAGGACTCCTACGACGGCACCGCGCTGATCCGCGCCGCCGAACGCGGCCACGCCGACGTCGTGGGGCGTCTGGTGCAGGCCGGGATCGACCTCGACCACGTCAACAACCTGGGCTGGACCGCGCTGCACGAGGCGATCGTGCTGGGTGACGACGGCCCGGACGCCGCCGACACCGTGCGGGTGCTCGTCGCGGCCGGCGTGGACATCTCGATCGTGGCCGGCCGGGACGGGAAGACCGCCCTGGAGCACGCCGAGGAGCGCGGTTTCGACGCGATCGTCTCGACGCTGCGTACGGTTTCTTCCGGGGTCGCCGATGGTGATCCTCAGCTTCTGCGGGCCGCTTCGGCCGGCGATGCGGACTCGGCCGCGGCGGCCCTCCGGGGCGGCGCCGATCTGGAGGCCAGAGACGGCAACCGGCGTACGCCGCTGCTGCTCGCCGTCACCGACGACCACCTCACCACGGCCCGTCTGCTCGTGCACCTGGGGGCCGACCCGGACGCCCTCGACGGCCAGCACGACACGCCCTGGCTGGTCACCGGTGTGACCGGGAGCGTCCCGATGGCCGAGCTGCTGCTCGGCGTCGACCCGGACCTGACCGTACGCAACCGCTACGGCGGTCTCTCGATCATCCCCGCCAGCGAGCGCGGTCATGCTGACTATGTCGAGCGGGTCGCTCGCACCAAGATCGACATCGACCACGTCAACGACCTCGGCTGGACCGCACTCCTCGAGGCCGTGATCCTCGGCGAGGGCTCCGACCGCTGGCAACGCGTCGTCCGCAGCCTGCTCGAGAACGGCGCCGACCCGAGCATCGCCGACCGCGACGGCGTGACTCCGCTTGAGCACGCACGCAGCCGCGGGTTCACCGAGATCGCGCAGATCATCGAACAGCGCGGCGGCTGACCCTTGACCTTGACGCTGCGTCATACCCGGACAGTGGTGCTCACCGATACCAGCGAAGAGGAGCACCACCATGAACGCAGTCATCATCGCCGTCGAGCTAGCAGCCGCCGCGGCCTTCCTGAGCATCCCGATCGTGCGGCACCGTTACGGCGCCCGCGCCATGGCCGACGCCGAGGCCGAGCTCGCCCGTCAAGGCGTACGCACCAGCGCCCTGCGCGAGAACGGCATGCGGTTCGACGCCAGCGGGCACGAGTGGTGGGCACCTGGCGGCATCGCCTTGTTGCTCGTGACGGCGGCGGGTCTCACCCTCGCCGGGTTCGAATGGATGCGCCCGGTGAACCTGGTGGTGCTGTCGTTGCTGTTCCTCGGCAACTGCGTCATCGTCTACAGCAACCTGACCGCGGTGCGTTCGGTGCAGGCCGCCTTCCGCCGCAAGAACGACCCCGAGCTGGCCGGCGTCGATGTTCCGGCCCTGCTCCAGGTCGCCGAGGCGGGCTTCCCGGACTGGACCTGGACCCTCCAGAAGGCCCGCAACACCGTCGTGTTCGTCGGCTCTGCGCTCGGCCTGATCCTGCTGGCCGTGGCCTGATCAGTGGCCCACGAACCCGGGGCCCTGACCGGTTCCCCCGCCGGTCGGGGCCTCGTCGCGCGTGAACGTGAGCTGCTGGACATCGATGTAGCCGGCGGCGAACCCGGCGCGGGAGTACTCCAGGTAGAAGTGCCACATCCGCAGGAAGGTCTCGTCGAACCCGAGCTCCCTGACCTCGTCGGCGCGGTCGCCCAGAGCCTGGTCCCAGCGCCGCAGGGTCTCGGCGTAGTGGGGACCGAAGGAGAGCCGGCTACGCACCCGGAGTCCGGTGTGCGCCTCGGTCACCTCGGTGATCGCCTCGGTCGAGGGCAGCAGCCCACCGGGGAAGATGTACTTGGTGATCCAGGTCTCCGTGTTCCGGGTGGCCAGCATCCGGTCGTGCGGCATCGTGATCGCCTGGATGACCGCGGTGCCGCCCGGGGCCAGGACCTCGTCGATCTTCGCGAAGTACGCCGGCCAGAACCGTTCCCCGACCGCCTCGATCATCTCGACCGAGACCACCGCGTCGTACGTCCCGACCACGGCGCGGTAGTCGCGCAGCTCGACATCCACCCGGTCACCGAGCCCAGCCGCGGCGATCCGCTGCCGGGCCAGCGCGGCCTGCTCCACGGAGAGGGTCACCGAGGTGACCTGGGCGCCCCGGGCCGCCGCCCGGAGCGCGAGCTCCCCCCACCCGGTGCCGATCTCGAGCACCCTGGTCCCTTCGCCGACGCCCGCCTCATCGAGGATCCGGTCGATCTTGCGGTGCTGTGCGGTCGCCAGGTCCTCCGTGGAGGGGAGCGAGGAGAACAGCGCCGAGGAGTAGCTCATCGTGGGGTCGAGGAAGAGCGCGAAGAAGTCGTTGGACAGGTCGTAGTGGTGCCCGATGTGCTCGCGCGCGTTCTCCGGGGTGTTCAGGTCCTTCGCCCCACGGCGCCGCTCATAGACCGCGCTCGCCCGCTGTGCCCACCCGGGCAGCAGACCCGTGACGTCGCGGCACAGGACGGTCAGCGTCTCCCCCAGCGCCGGAGCGTCCCAGGCACCGGTCAGGTACGCCTCGCCGAACCCGATCAGCCCGTGCCGGCCGAGCCTGGCGTAGAACTCCTCGGGCCGGTGCAGCACGATGTCGGCCGGGCTGCCGTCCTCGCTCACGCTGATCCCGAGCCGCCTCGTGGCGGCCCCGAACAGGGTCGCCGCGGCCGCCGCGGCGCCACGGGCCACCGGGCCGGTGGGCGTCTCCTCCAGCATCGGCCAGCGGTTGCCCTCCAGGGCCTGGGCGGTGGGGGCTTCGATGGTCTTCATCAGACACCTTCCTGGTGGTGCGGCGGCCGTCTCCGGACCGGTAGGCGACGTAGCCACAGCGCTACGCCGTGAATGCGGATCCAGACCGCGCCGAGAAGCGCGGCGGGAGCGGAACGGAGCGTGTCCCCGAACCGCCCTTCGACCCGGGAGCCGCGGACGGAGGCGTCGAAGACGGTCCCGTCCTCGGTGGTGAGCCGGACGGCGACCCGGAGTCGCCCGTCGGGTGGCGGCACGATCAGCTCGTAGTGGCCGTCGACGCCGTGGAACGGCGAGACGTACATCGCCTTGGCGACCTGTGCCCGATGCCGCTCGTCGGGGTGGACGAGGTAGGCGTGCCGGTCGCCGTAGGTGTTGTGCACCTCGACGACGGTGGCCAGCGGCTCTCCGGAGGCGGCTGTGCACCAGTAGACGCTGATCGGGTTGAAGCTGAACCCGAAGGCCCTCGGCTGGGCCGCCATCAACACCCGCGCGTCCGCCAGGTCGATGTCGTGGAGCTTCAGGAACGCGGCGAGGTTCTCCCGGATCGAGAGCTCGGGGTCGCCGAGATGGTCACGTGCCTCGAAGCGGCCGAGGGGCCCGCGATCGGGTAGCCAATCCAGGTCGACCACCTGCCAGTGGGAGCGGTGCACGAACCGGTTCCGCAGCGGCCCCCGCCGGGTGTGACTGATCGTGGTGCGATAAACGCCGGTCACGTCGTCGGGCCGCTCGGCAGGGTTCGTCCATGACAGCCCCAGCCGCTCGGCCGCCCGGGCCCCTGAGCGGGCGCCGTCCTCGTGGAATCCCCAGCCACGCCAGGCGCCGGCGAAGACCAGCGCGTCGGAGTCGAGCTCGTCGGCACGCTGTTGAGCGGCCACCGACTCCGGGGTGTAGAGCGGGTGCTCGTACTCCATGGTGGCGATGACCTTCGCCGGGTCGATCAGGTCGGCGCCGCCGAGCGTGACCAGGTGACGTACGCCTCCGGGGGCCGGCAGCCGCATCAAGCGGGTCAGGTCGTAGGTGACCGTGACCTGACCGCGGCCGGGACGCTCGAGGTAGTTCCACGAGGACCGGGCGCGCTCGTTGCTCGGCAGGACGCTGGTGTCGGTGTGCAGCTGAGCCTGGTTGGCGGAGTACGGGAACCCACCCAGGATCTCCCGCTGGGCCGCCGTCGGCTCTCCGAGCATCGCCAGTGACTGTCCCGGATGAGACGCCAGCACGGCCGCGTCGAAGAGCTCGGTGCGCCCGTTGCCGTCGGTGATCTCGACACCCGCGCCGGTCTCGACCACGTTCACGACCTTCGTCGAGGTCAGCACCCGCCCGCCACGGCCGCGGATCGCGGCGGCGACCCTCTCGACGTACGTCGCGGACCCGCCCGTGACCGTGCGCCAGCGCGGCGATCCGAAGACCTGCAGCATCCCGTGGTGCCCGAGGAACTCGAAGAGGTAGCGGGCCGGGTAGCTCAGCGCCGTGTCCGGGTCGCAGGACCACACCGCAGCGACCAGCGGCGCCATGAAGTGGCGGCGGAAGTGCGGCGTGAACCCGTGCTCGTCCAGGAACGCCTCGAGGGTGCGATCGTCGGGCTCCTCGCGCGCGAGGAGCCCGCGGGCGGCCCGATGGAACCGTGGGATCTCGGTGAGCATCCGCAGGTGCGCCGGGCGGAACGCACGGCGGTCGGGCAGCACCCCGCGCAGCCCGCGCGCACCGGCGTACTCCACCTCGGCGCTCTGCGAGCGCACCGACATCGACATCTCGGAGACCTGCGTCGGCACGTCGAGCTCGGCGAAGAGACGAAGCAGCGTCGGATACGTACGCCGGTTGTGCACGATGAACCCGGTATCGATCGCCAGCTCGCTCCCGTCGGGCGCGGTGACGCGGTGGGTGTCGGCGTGACCACCCAGCCGGTCATCGGCCTCGAAGAGCGTGACCGTGCCGTGCCGCGACGCGATGTACGCCGCGGTCAGGCCGGCCACACCACTGCCCACCACCGCGATCCGGCGGCGTTCGTGGTCGGGACTGCTCATCGGGCTCCTCGGGGGTCGAAGCGGCGACCGGCGCAGAGGCGCCGTCACCCGGTCTTCGGCCACCGGGGCGAATCGGATTGGGTCCGGCAGTCGTGTTTTTCGCCGGCCCGAGGAGCGTCAGCCGCGACCGGCGTACGGCATCCCGGTCGCGAGGATGGTCATCGTGGGCACGCTGACGCCGAGCGGCAGCTGGGCCATGGCGACCACCGCGTCGGCGACGTGCTGCGGGTCGAAGGTCGGCTCGGGGCGTACGGTGCCGTCGGCCTGACGTGCGCCGACGGCGATGCCGGCGGTCATCTCGGTGGCCGCGTTGCCGATGTCGATCTGGCCGACGGCGATGTCGTGGGCGCGGCCGTCGAGGGCGAGCGCGCGGGTGAGGCCGGTGATCGCATGCTTGGAGGTGGTGTAGGCGGCGCTGCCGGGGCGGGGTACATGGGCGGAGATCGAGCCGTTGTTGATGATCCGCCCTCCGCGCGGTTCCTGCCGCTTCATCTGGGCGAAGGCCTCGCGGGCGCACAGGAAGGAGCCGGTGACGTTGATCGCGAGCGTTGCGGCGAACTCCGCGGGCTCGACCTCGTCGACGTCGCCGCTCGGCCCGAAGGTGCCCGCGTTGTTGACCAGCAGGTCCACACGCCCCCACATCCCCACGGCCGCGGCGAACGCCGCCTCGACCTCGGCGGCGTCGGTGACATCGGTCGGCAGCACGAGGGACCGCGCCATCACCGACGCGGTCTCCTCGAGCAAGGCCTTGGTGCGCCCGAGCAGGGCGACCTGGAAGCCTGCCCCGTCGAGGGCCTGGGCGATCACCCTGCCCAGGCCGGAGCCGGCACCGGTGACGACGGCGACCGGCATCACGTGAACTGCCGCGACAGGACCGCGTGCCGGTTGACGTCCTTGTAGAGCAGGTAGCGGAACCGGTCGGGTCCACCGGCGTAGCAGGCCTGCGGACAGAACGCCCGCAGCCACATGAAGTCGCCCTCCTGCACCTCCACCCAGTCCTTGTTGAGCAAGTAGACGGCCTTGCCCTCGAGGACGTAGAGCCCGTGCTCCATCACGTGCGTCTCCGGGAACGGGATCGCGCCACCCGGCTCGAAGCTGACGATGTTGACGTGCATGTCGTGGCGTACGTCATCGGGGTCGACGAACCGCTGGGTCTTCCAGGCGCCGTTGGTGCCGGGCATCTCGCCGCCCTCGACGTCGGTCTCGTTGGTGACGAACGCCTCCGGCACCTCGATCCCCTCGACCCGCTGGTAGGCCTTGCGGATCCAGTGGAAGCGGGCGACCTGGCCGCTGGTGTTGTGCAGCGTCCAGGTGGAGCCGGGCGGGAGGAAGGCGTAGCCGCCGGGGGCGAGGTCGTGCTTCTCGCCCTCGACCGAGAGCGTCAGCGCGCCCTCGACCACGAACAGGACACCCTCGGCACCCGGGTCGAGCTCGGGCTTGTCGCTGCCGCCGCCGGGCGAGACCTCGACGATGTACTGGGAGAAGGTCTCGGCGAAGCCCGAGAGCGGCCGGGCGATCACCCACAGCCGGGTGCCCTCCCAGAACGGGAGCTTGCTGGTGACGATGTCGCGCATGGTGCCCCGCGGGAGCACGGCGTACGCCTCGGTGAAGACGGCCCGGTCCGTGGTCAGCTCACGCTGCGACGGGTGGCCGCCGGTCGGGGCGTAGTAGCGGCCAGGAGGGTTGTGTGCTGCGCTCATGGTCGGGCTCCTTCTCGGGTGACTCGGGTGAGCAGCCGGCCCTGGGGCGCGGCCTCGATGTCGATCTTCTCGCCACGCAGCCAGGTCTGGCGGACGACGCCGGCGAGGGATCGGCCGTGATACGGCGTGACGGCGTTCTTGTGGTGGAGCTTCGCGGCGTCGACGACGTAGGAGTCCTCGGGCGCGAAGACGGCGAAGTCTGCGTCGTGGCCGACCGCGATCTGCCCCTTGGTCGTCAACCCTGCGTGGCGGGCCGGCGCCTCGGACATCCAGCGGGCGACGTCGGCGAGCGCGAACCCGCGCGCCCGGGCCTCGGTCCAGACCGCCGACAGGCCGAGCTGGAGCGAGGAGATGCCGCCCCAGGCGACCCCGAAGTCGCCGCTGTCGAGCGCCTTCAGGTCGGGGGTCGAGGGCGAGTGGTCGGTGACGACCATGTCGATGACGCCTTCGCGCAGGCCCTGCCAGAGCAGCTCGCGGTTGGTCGCCTCCCGGATCGGCGGGCAGCACTTGTACTGCGTCGCGCCGTCGGGGATCTCCTCCGCGGCGAAGGTCAGGTAGTGCGGGCAGGTCTCCGCGGTGATCGGGACGCCGTCGCGGCGGGCCGAGGCCAGCATCGCGAGCACGTCGGAGCTGGAGACGTGCAGGATGTGGACGCGGCAGCCGGTCCACCGGGCCAGCTCGATCACCTGGGCGATGGCCAGGTTCTCCGCGCCCCGCGGCCGGCTGTGCAGGAATCTTTCGTACGTCCCGCCCGCCGCCTCCGGCGCGTGCTCGATTGAGTGCGCATCCTCGGCGTGGACGATCAGCAGACCGTCGAAGGAGGCGATCTCGCGCATCGCCAGCTCGAGCTGTGCACTGTCGAGCGGCGGGAACTCGTCGACGCCCGAGTGCAGCAGGAAGCACTTGAACCCGGAGACGCCCGCCTCGTGCAGAGGTCGCAGCTCGGCGACGTTGCCGGGGATGGCGCCGCCCCAGAAGCCGATGTCGACGAAGGCCTGGCTCGCCGCCGTCTTGCGCTTCAGGTCGAGCGCCGGCAGGTCGCAGGTGGGCGGGATGCTGTTGAGCGGCATATCGACGATGGTGGTGACCCCGCCGGCGGCCGCGGCACGGGTCGCCGAGGCGAAGCCCTCCCACTCGGTCCGGCCCGGGTCGTTGACGTGCACGTGGGCATCGACGACCCCGGGCATCAGCACCTCGTCGTCGGCGAGCTCGACCACGCGGGCCGCGGTCAGGCCTGGCTCGACCGCGACGATCTTCCCGTCGCGTACTCCCACGCTGCCCGCTGTCTCACCCTCCGGGGTCACCATCCGCGCCGCCCGGATCACGACATCGAGATCTCGACTCACACCGTCACCTCCGCATCATCGACTGCCACCACCCGGGTCCGCTGGCGACCGAGGCCGGTCACCTCGGCCTCGACCACGTGCCCCTCGCGCAGGAAGGGCCGGGGCTCGGGTCGCAACGCTGCGACCCCGCCAGGTGTCCCGGTCAGCACCAGGTCGCCGGGCTCGAGTGTCATCAGCGTACTGAGGTAGGCGAGGAGCTCGCCGACGCTGTTGGCCATCCGAGTCGTCGAACCGTGCTGGCGCCGCTCGCCGTCGACCCACAGCTCCAGGGCGAGGGCCTGCGGGTCGTTCACGGCGTCGGACGTGACGAGCCACGGCCCGATGGGGGTGAACGTGTCGGCACACTTCCCCTTCGCCCAGGTCGGCCCGGCCGCGATGCGCGCCCGCTCGCTGACGTCGTCGGCGGTGAGGTAGCCGCCGACCGCGGCCAGGGCCTGTCGTGGATCCGGGCAGCGGGACAGCCTTCGCCCGATCACCACACCCAGCTCGACCTCGTAGTCGGTCATCGTCGAGCCCGGCGGCAGCTCGATCGCATCGTAGGGACCGACGATCGTGGTCGAGGGCTTGAGGAACACGACCGGCTCGTCCGGGATCGCGACCCCGGCCTCCTCGGCATGGTCCTCGTAGTTGAGCCCGATCCCGACGACCTTGCCCGGCCTCGCCACGGGCGGCCCGATCCGGGTGCCGTCGGGGACTCTCGGAAGTACGCCCGCGGCGACCGCCTCTCGGATCAGTCGGAGCCGCTCGGGGTCGCCGAGCAGGTCACCGTCGATCGCCGACACGACGGCCGACAGGTCGCGCAGAACGTCGTTGTTGTCGAGGACCGCGGGGCGTTCCGCACCCGGCGTACCCACGCTCAGCAGTCTCATGCGTCCTCCTCGGATGCTGACCGAGTTACCTCGGTCTCGTTGCATTCCCCTCGCGGAACTCCACGAAGGAGGTGGGCACTCACCGAGTTACCTCGGTGAACATTCCGCGGGCCGCTGTCGCGGCCTCCTTGGATGCCGACCGAGTTACCTCGGTCTCGTTGCACTCCCCTCGCGGAACTCCACGAAGGAGGTGACCGCTCACCGAGTTACCTCGGTGAGCATTCCGCCGCTCGCTTATGCCGCCTCCTCGGATACCGACCGAGTTACCTCGGTCTCGCTGCAGTCCCCTCGCAGAACTCCACGAAGGAGGTGACCGCTCACCGAGTTACCTCGGTGAGCATTCCGGCGCTCGCTCATACGTCCTCCTTGACGAGATGGTCGGCGGCGATCCGCTCTGCGATCTGCTCGAGCAGGGCCGCTGCATCGCTCAGGCAGCGCTGCCGGTCGGGTTCGATGTCCATCAAGGCGTACGCAGCACCGATCCCGGCCGCCCGCAGCCGGTCGTGGTCGAGGTGGTTGACCCCGCAGACCGCCACGACCGGGACACCGGCGCGTGCAGCCGCGGCGGCGACCCCGGCCGGGGCCTTGCCGTGCAGGGTCTGCTCGTCGAGAGCCCCTTCGCCGGTGACGACGAGGGCCGCGCCCTCCAGCCCCGAGCCGAAGTCGACCAGCTCGAGCACGAGGTCGATCCCGGAGCGCAGCTCGGCGCCCAGGAGGGCGACGGCGGCGAACCCGACACCGCCGGCAGCGCCGGCGCCGGGGTGGTCCCGGAGGTCGGCGCCGGTCTCCTCCGCGACAACCGCGGCCCAGTGGCCGAGGGCAGCGTCGAGGCGTCGCACCTGGTCGGGATCGGCACCCTTCTGCGGCCCGTAGACCGCGGCCGCGCCGCGGGGCCCGGTCAGCGGGTTGTCGACGTCGCAGGCGACGGTGATCTCGACCCCGGCGACCCGGCGCAACAGAGCGGTGAGGTCGAGCCGGGCCACGTCCTCGAGGCCGACGCCGCCATCGGCCACCGGAGCGCCCGAGGCCCCGAGCAGCCGGACGCCGAGCCCGCGGAGCAGACCCGCTCCCCCGTCGGTGCTGGCGCTGCCGCCGATGCCGAGCACCACCCGGCGACAGCCGGCGTCGATCGCGGCCGCCATCGCCTGACCGACCCCGAGGCTGGAGGCGCCCAACGGGTCCGGCGCCCCGGGAAGCCGGGCGAGCCCGGCCGCGTCGGCGAGCTCGACGACGGCGGTGTCGTCGCGACGGGCGTACGCGGTCCTCACCGGTGACCCGGTCGGTCCGGTCACCGTGACCGGGACGAGGTCGAACCCGGCGGACTCGGCCGCCGCCAGGGTGCCGTCGCCGCCGTCGGCGACGGGGATCGTGTCGACGATGACGTCGGGACGCCCCCGGCGCATCCCCGCGCTCACCGCGGCCGCGACCTCGGCAGCGGTGAGCGACCCCTTGAACTTGTCGGAGGCGACCAGCACACGGACCATGACTCAGTCCAGCGGGACGAGCGCGGTCGGGGCGTGCTCACCACGCTCGGCCAGCTCCTCGAACTCGACGACGCCGTCGATCTCGAGGCCCATCGAGACGTTGGTGACCCGCTCGAGGATGACCTCGACCAGCACCGGCACCCGATACTCCGCCTGAAGCGCCTTGGCCTTCTCGAAGGCGGCACCCAGGTCGGCGGGGTCGGTCACCCGGATCGCCTTGCAGCCCAGCCCCTCGGCCACCTTGAGGTGGTCGACGCCGTAGCCGTCGACCTCGGGGCTGTTGACGTTGTCGAAGGCGAGCTGGACGCAGTAGTCCATCTCGAAGCCGCGCTGGGCCTGGCGGATCAGGCCGAGGTAGGAGTTGTTCACGACGACGTGGATGTAGGGGATGTTGAACTGGGCGCCGACGGCCAGCTCCTCGATCAGGAACTGGAAGTCGTAGTCGCCCGAGAGCGCGACGACCTGGCCGTCGGGGACGGCGGTCGCGACCCCCAGCGCGGCCGGAAGGGTCCAGCCGAGCGGACCGGCCTGACCGGCGTTGATCCAGTGCCGGGGCTGGTAGACGTGCAGCAGCTGCGCGGCCTGGATCTGGGAGAGGCCGATCGTGGTGACGTACCGGGTGCCGGCGCCGAAGGCGCGGTTCATCTCCTCGTAGACCCGCTGCGGCTTGATCGGGACGTTGTCGAAGTGCGTCTTGCGGTGAAGCGTCCGCTTGCGCTCGGCGCATTCCTCGGCCCAGGCAGCCCGGTCCGGGAGACGCCCGGCGCCCGCCCACTCGCGAGCGACGTCGAGAAGGCTCTCCAGCGCCGCGCGAGCGTCGGAGACGATCGAGTAGTCCGGTGCGAAGACCCGGCCGATCTGGGTCGGCTCGATGTCGACGTGCACGAACGTACGTCCGGCCGTGTAGGTCTCGACCGAGCCGGTGTGGCGGTTGGCCCACCGGTTGCCGATGCCGAGCACGAAGTCGCTGGCCAGCATGGTCGCGTTGCCGTAGCGGTGCGAGGTCTGCAGCCCCACCATGCCCGCGTTGAGCCGGTGGTCGTCCGGGATCGTGCCCCAGCCCATCAGCGTGGGGACGACGGGGACGCCGGTGACCTCGGCGAGCTCGACCAGCAGATCGGCTGCGTCGGCGTTGACCACGCCACCGCCCGCGACGATCAGCGGGCGCTCCGCGGCCAGCATCATGGTGAGCGCCTTCTCGGCCTGAGCGCGGCTGGCCGCCGGCTTCGCGATCGGCAAGGGTTCGTACGTCTCGATGTCGAAGTCGATCTCGGCCAGCTGGACGTCGAGCGGCAGGTCGACCAGGACCGGACCGGGACGCCCCTCGCGCATCAGCCGGAACGCCTTCTGGAAGGTGCCCGGGACTTGGGCGGGCTCCATGACGGTGACCGCCATCTTGGTGAGCGGGCCCGCGATGGCGGCGATGTCGACGGCCTGGAAGTCCTCCTTGTGGAGCTTCGCGACCGGCGCCTGGCCGGTGATGCACAGGATCGGGATCGAGTCTGCGGAGGCCGAGTAGAGACCGGTGACCATGTCGGTGCCGGCCGGGCCGGAGGTGCCGATGCAGACGCCGATGTTGCCGGCCTTCGCCCGGGTGTAGCCCTCGGCCATGTGCGAGGCGGCCTCGACGTGGCGGGCGAGCACGTGGTGGAGACCACCGTGCGCACGCATCGCGCTGTAGAACGGGTTGATCGCGGCACCGGGGAGGCCGAACAGCTGGGTCGCGCCCTCCTTCTCCAGGATCAGGACGGCGGCGTCGACCGCGCGCATGCGTGCCATCTCAGTTCTCCTTCTCAGTGACGGAGCCGCTCAGCCGCTCGACCCCGCGCAGCAGGGCGGAGTGGTCCAGGCCGCCGTCGCCGTTGGCCCGTGCGCTCGCCATCAGCTGGGCGACCAGCGAACCGAGCGGGACCGCGACGCCGGCCTCGCGGGCGGCGGAGGTGACGATCCCCATGTCCTTGTGGTGCAGGTCGATCCGGAAGCCGGGCCGGAAGGAGCGGGTCAGCATGTTCTCCTTCTTCTGGTTGAGCACGCTCGAACCGGCGAGCCCGCCGCCGAGCACCTCGAGGGCGGCCTTCGTGTCCACGCCGTACGCCTCGAGGAAGACGACCGCTTCCGAGAGTGCCTGGATGTTGGCGGCGACGATGAGCTGGTTGGCCGCCTTGACCGTCTGGCCGGCGCCGCTCGGGCCCACATGGACGATCGTCTTGCCGACGACGTCGAAGAGCGGCTTCGCGGTGGCGAAGTCGTCGGCTTCGCCACCGACCATGATCGAGAGGGCCGCGTTCTTGGCACCGGCCTCGCCACCGGAGACCGGGGCGTCGAGGATGCGGAAGCCACGCCCCGTGGCCTGCTCGGCGAGCGCCGCGCTCACGTCGGGCCGGATGCTGGAGAAGTCGATGATCAGCGCGCCGGCGGGGGCTGACTCGAAGACGCCGGCCTCGGCGGTGAGCACCTCCTCGACGTGGGGCGAGTCCGGCACCATGATGCAGACGACGTCGGCGTCGCGGCAGGCGTCGGCGGTGGATTCGGCTGCCCGGCCGCCCGCCGCGGCCAGGGCCCGGGTGCGCTCGGGGCTGTGGTCGAAGCCGGCGACGGTGTGACCGGCGCCGGCCAGGTGGGCGGCCATCGGGCTGCCCATGATGCCGAGGCCGATGAAGGCGATGGTGGTCATGATGATCTCTCCTGGGGGTCGTCAGCGGGTGGCGGTCGCGGCGCCGCGGCGGTCTCGCGGCAGCCAGTCGAAGCTCTCGGTCGTAGTCGTGGCGGGCTTGTACTCCAGCCCGACCCAGCCGGCGTATCCGGCCGCCTCGAGGGCGGCGAGCTGCCGCTCGAGCGGGAGATCGCCGGTGCCGGGCTCGTTGCGGCCCGGGGCGTCGGCGATCTGGACGTGGGCGATCCGAGCGGCGTACGCAGCGATCACCGCGTCGACGTCGTCGCCGTTCACGGCGAGGTGGTAGAGGTCGGCGAGCAGTCCGATGTTGGCCTCGCCGGCGCGGTCGATCGCCGCGATCGCGTCGGCGGCGGTGAGCAGCGGGTAGCGGTCGGCACCGCTGACCGGCTCGACCAGCACGGTGCCTCCGATGCGGGCTGCGGCGCGGGCGGCCAGCGCGAGGTTCTCGGCGCCGAGCTCGTCCTGCGCCTCGGCGGCGACGCCGTCGACACGGTTGCCGTAGAGCGCGTTGAAGGCGGTGCAGCCGAGCCGCTCGCCGATGCCGATGGTGGCGTCGATGTTGTCGCGGAACTCCGCCGACCGGGCCGGCCAGGAGACCAGGCCGCGGTCACCGCCGGGCATGTCACCGGCGAAGAAGTTGAGGCCGACCAGCTGCACGCCGGCGTCCTGCACGGCGGCGACGAAGGCGTCCGCGTCCTTGTCGGACGGCACCGCCTCGGCAAACGGCCACCAGAACTCCACCGCGTCGAAGCCGGCGGCCTTCACCGCCGCGGGGCGCTCGAGCAGCGGGAGCTCGGTGAACAGGATCGAGCAGTTCACCTCGTAGCGGAGCTGGTGGGACATGCTCACCATTCCTTCCGTAATGCGGAATTTGATTTCTGACATTCGAAATATAAGGATGTGAGCGGAGTCACGTCAACCCCGTGCAGGACTCGGCCGCAAACTGATGAAGAAACGACAACGGGCCTCCCGTGCACGTGCGCGGGCGTTGTACGTTCCTCCAAGACGCGGCTGACGGACTGCGGACCGTGGAGGCACCGTGCTACTGGCAGAGCTGTTGGAGACGCCCACCCTGGGCCTGCGACTCCTGCACGCCCCGGAGGGCTCGCTGGAGCGTCCGGTCGGGCGGACGATCACGATCGACCTGCTCGAGCCGGGCCGCTATCTGAACGGCGGGGAGCTCGTCCTCACCGGCCTCGTCTGGCGGCGAGGCCCCGAGGACAGCGAGACGTTCGTCTCCTCGATCGCCGACGGCGGCGCGACCTGTCTGCTGGCCGGAGCGGCCCTGCTCGGCGCGGTGCCCGACGACCTCGTGGAGGCCTGCCGACGCCACCACGTCGCCCTGGTCGAGGTGCCCGGAGACGTGGCGTTCGCCGACGTGACCGAGTACGTCGCGGCCGCCGGCGCCGCCGGCGCGAGCGCCCGGATGTCGGCCAGCCTGGCCCGCCAGCGCCAGCTCCTCTCCGCCATCGCCTCGGGCCGCAGCCTCGACGAGCTGGCCGCCCGGGTGGCCTCCGAGATCGGCCATGCGTGCCGGGTGCTGACCGCGAGCGGGCGCCATGTCGTACCCGGCCCCGGAGAGCTCGATCCGGACACGGTCGACGCGCTGACCCGCCGCTTCCTGACGGCCGACCTGCTGCCCGCCGTGGCCGAGGCGGGCGACCGCAGCTACTCCCTCTTCCCCATCGGATCGGGCCTGGCCGACCGCCTCACCGGATGGACCGTGGCGGTCGAGGGCGACCACACCACCTGGCCGCGGGAGGACCTCGACATGGTTCACGAGTTCGGTGCCATCACCGCGCTGGACCGCTCCCGGCGCGACGAGGGATTCCGGGTCCGGCGCCCCCTCGCGGCGGCGACCCTCTCCCACCTGGAGGCCGGTGCCTCACCTGCCGAGATCGCGACCGGGCTGCGCCAGTCCGGGCTCGATCCCGAGCGGCCGCTCGTGCTCGCCGTGGCCGAGCTCGGGCCGGGTGGTCCGCCGGACGCGGTCGCTGCGGTGCTCGAGGATGTGGCTCTCGGCCTGGGGCCGTCCGTGGTCGCGAGCGCCCGCGACGGCTGCGCCGTCGCGTTCCTCCCGTCCCGTCCGGACCTCACCGACCAGCTGCGCCGCTCGCTCACCCGGTTGGCGCCGGCGCTGGTCCGCGGCTCGCTGTCCGTGGGGCTGAGCGGCGAGAGCGGCATCGACGCGCTGGCCGGTGCGCTCGAGGAGGCCCGGTTCGCGCACCGGGTCGCCCGCTCCGGCGGCGGCGCGGTGGCGCTGTCCAGCTCGGAGGAGGTCACCTCGCACGTACTGCTGCTCGCCACGGTCCCCGACGACATCCGCCGCACCTACGCACAGCGCGTCCTCGGCCCCGTCCTCGAGCACGACCAGCGCACCGGCAGCGATCTGGTGCCGACGCTCGACCGGTTCCTGACGTACGCCGGGTCGTGGACGCGTACGGCCGAGTCGCTCCATCTCCACGTCAACAGCGTGCGCTACCGGATATCCCGGGTCGAGGAGCTGACCGGGCGTGACCTGACCACGATGGAGGATCGGGTCGACGTCTTCCTCGCGCTCCGATCGCTCTGATCCGCCGCCGGTGTAACACGTCGTTCGTAGGACTACTCGCCCTATCGGAACGACCGGATAGTCCTACGAACAGCGTGTTACATGCGATCCCGGAGCCGAGTTTCACCTCGCAGAAACCGATCCGAAACCGGCGGAACGCCATCCTGGAGGATCACACAAAGCCCGGATCCACGCCGACCCCATCTTCGGATGATCGGCGGGTGCCGCTCGGGACCCCAAGAGACCAGGCTGTGGTGAGAGTCACAGCTCACCTGCCCACCAGGGCGCCCCGAGAAAGGTGTGAGGATGAACGCGAGAGCAGTCCTGAGGTCGATCCGGCCCCAGAAGAAGGACGGTGGCCGCCCCACCCACCCCGTCGACGAGGTGCTCCCGGCGGGCAAGCTCGCCGTCTACGGCCTCCAGCACGTGCTCGCGTTCTACGCCGGAGCGGTGATCGTCCCGATCCTGCTCGCCAACTCGATTGGGTTGAGTCAGCAGGAGCTGATCCACCTGATCAACGCCGACCTGTTCACCTGCGGCATCGCCTCGATCATCCAGTCCGTCGGCTTCTGGAAGGTCGGCGTACGCCTGCCGCTGCTGCAGGGTGTCACCTTCACCGCCGTCTCGCCGATGATCGCGATCGGGCTCGCTGCCGGAGGCGGCACCGACGGGCTGCTCGTCATCTACGGCGCGGTGATCGTGGCCGGTCTGGCGACGTTCTTCATCGCCCCCTACTTCAGCCGGCTGATCCGGTTCTTCCCACCGGTCGTGACCGGCTCGGTGATCACCATCATCGGCATCGCGCTGCTCCCGGTCGCGGCCGGGGACGCCGTCGGCGGCGCGGGCCCGACCGCGGACCCGACGAGCGGCCGCAACCTGGCGTACGCCCTGGGCACCCTGGCCCTGATCGTCATCATCCAGCGCGTGTTCAAGGGCTTCATGGCCACCGTCGCCGTGCTCGTCGGCCTGGTCGTCGGCACCCTGGTCGCCTGGGCCCTCGGGGACGCCCACTTCGACGCGGTCGCCAGTTCCGACTGGGTGGGCGTGACCACGCCGTTCCACTTCGGCTGGCCGCAGTTCTCCGCCGCCGCGATCGTGTCCATGATCGTGGTCATGCTGATCACCGCCGTCGAGACCACCGGTGACGTCTTCGCCACCGGCGAGATCGTCGAGAAGCGGATCGGCCGCAACGACATCGCCCGCGCACTGCGCGCCGACGGCCTGGCCACCACCATCGGCGGCGTCTTCAACTCCTTCCCCTACACCTGCTTCGCCGAGAACGTCGGCCTCGTCCGGCTGACCCGGGTCAAGAGCCGCTGGGTGGTCGCCACCGCGGGTCTGATCATGGTGTTCATCGGACTCCTCCCGAAGGTCGGCGCGATCGTCGCCGGCATCCCGCACCCCGTCCTCGGCGGCGCCGCGCTGGCGATGTTCGCGACGGTCGCGGTCGTCGGCTTCCAGACGCTCAGCAAGGTCGACTTCCACGACCACCGCAACGTGGTGATCGTGGCGACCAGCGTCGGCCTGGCGATGTACGTCACCGCGCAGCCCGAGGTCTCCCAGGCCGTCCCGGGGTGGGCCGAGATCATCTTCGGCAGCGGCATCACCCTCGGCAGCCTCACCGCCATCGTGCTCAACATCCTGTTCCACCACGTCGGCCCGGACTACGGCCCGGCCGTCGCCGGCCAGCCCGGCGAGGGCGTCCGGCTCGACCAGGTCAACCAGATGGGACGTACGGAATTCGTGGAGACGTTCGACGGTCTCTTCCAGGGACCGCGGTGGATGGTCGAGCGGGCCTGGGAGCAACGGCCGTTCGCGGACACGCACGCCCTGCGCCGCGCCTTCCAGGACGCCCTCTTCAGCGGCTCCGTCGACGAGCAGCGCGAGCTGATCGAGGCCTACCCCGAGCTGGGTTCGCGCCTGGTCTCGGAGGGGATGGTCGGCGAGGAGTCGCTGCGCGACCAGTCCTCGCGCGGCCTGACCCACCTGGCCGAGCCGGACCAGGAGGCACTCACCTCGCTCACCGATGCCTACCACGAGCGCTTCGGCTTCCCGCTGGTCATCTCCGTACGCGACTCCGACTCGCTCGACCGGATCCTCGCCGAGGGTCGGTCGAGGCTCGGGAACTGCGAACGCCAGGAGCACGCCGCCGCGCTGATCGAGATCGCCAAGATCGCCGGCCACCGCTTCGACGACTTCCTGCGCGATGCCAACCCGATCCACAGCGCCCGCACCCGCAACCCGATCCGGAGCCAGCCATGACCACACCCAGCGCCCCCGGTGTCCCCGGTGTCACGGTCAACGGGGACCAGGTGCCCCTGACCGGGGTCGCCACCCACACCACCACCCTCGACTGGCTGCGAGGCCGCGGCCTGACCGGCGCCAAGGAGGGCTGCGCGGAGGGCGAGTGCGGCGCCTGCTCGGTGATGGTCGCCCGGCCCGGCACCATCTCGCCGACCGAGTGGACCTCGGTCAACGCCTGCCTCGTGCCGATCGCCGCGCTCGACGGCCAGGAGATCGTCACCAGCGAGGGGCTCGGATCCAGCAGCGACCTCCACCCGGTCCAGCAGGAGCTCGCCGTACGCGGCGGGTCGCAGTGCGGCTACTGCACCCCGGGCTTCGTCTGCAGCCTCGCCGCGGAGTACTACCGTCCGAGCCGCGAGCCGGCGGCAGAGGCCGACGGCACCGCCGCCTGCGACCACGAGCACGGCCCGAACGGCGTCGACCTGCACGCGCTGAGCGGCAACCTGTGCCGCTGCACCGGCTACCGCCCGATCCGGGACGCCGCCTACGCCCTCGGCGCACCCGAGGCCGACGACGCGTTCGCCGCGCGACAGCAGCAGCCGCCGCCCGAGGTCCGACCGACCCGGATCGCCGTCGACGGCGCCGAGTTCGTACGGCCTCGGTCGCTCACCGACGCGCTCGATCTTCTGGTCGAACGGCCGGAGGCGCAGATAGTCGCCGGCTCGACCGACTGGGGCGTGGAAGTCAACATCCGCGGCCGCCGGGCGCCGCTGGTCGTGGCGGTCGACCGCCTGCCCGAGCTGCGCGAGCTCTCCTTCCGGACCGGCCACGTGGAGATCGGTGCCGCCCTCACGCTGACCGAGATCGAGCGCAAGCTCAACGGCCGGGTCCCGCTCCTGGCCGAGCTCTTCCCGCAGTTCGCCTCGCGCCTGATCCGCAACGGCGCGACGATCGGCGGCAACATCGGCACCGCCTCCCCGATCGGCGACGCCCCGCCGGCGCTGCTCGCGCTCGACGCCGACGTCGTCCTGGCCTCGCCGCGCGGTGAGCGCGTCGTCCCGCTGGCCGACTACTTCACCGGCTACCGCGAGACGGTCCTGGCCGCGGACGAGCTGATCCGGAGCGTACGTCTCCCGCTGCCGCTGGCCCCGCTCGTCGGCTTCCACAAGATCGCCAAGCGCCGCTTCGACGACATCTCCAGCGTGGCCGTGGGCTATGCGCTCGAGATCGTCGACGGCACCGTCGTCCGCGCCCGGATCGGTCTGGGCGGCGTCGCCGCGACGCCCTTGCGCGCGGTCGCCACCGAGGACGCGCTGGTCGGCCGGCCCTGGACCGAGGAGTCCGTACGCCGCGCCGCGGCCGTCCTCGCGACCGAGGGCACCCCGATGGACGACCACCGTGCGAGCGCGTCCTACCGCTCGGCGATGCTCGGCCAGTCGCTGCTGCGGCTCTTCCACACCCACCGCCCTGCCGAACTGGAGGAGGTGCCCGTATGAGCGCCCTGTCCGAACGTCCCGAGAACCCCATCGTCGGGATCCCGCTCCCGCACGAGAGCGCCGCGCTGCACGTCACCGGCGAGGCGCTCTACACCGACGACCTGGTCGGCCGGATCGCCGGCACGCTGCACGCCTGGCCGGTCCAGGCCCCGCACACGCACGCCCTGGTCACCTCGCTCCGCCCGGACAAGGCGTACGAGGTCCCGGGCGTCGTCCGAGTGCTCACCGCCGACGACGTACCCGGTGTCAACGACGCGGGCGTCAAGCACGACGAGCCGCTCTTCCCCACCGAGGTGATGTTCCACGGCCACGCGGTGTGCTGGGTCCTGGGCGAGACACTCGAGGCCGCCCGGCTGGGCGCGGCCGCGGTCGAGGTCGACTACGAGCCGCTGCCGTCGCTGGTCACCGTGCCGGAGGCGATCGCCGCCGAGAGCTTCCAGGGCACCCCGCGCAACCTCGAGCGCGGCGACGCCGTCGCCGCCATCGAGAAGGCCGCCCATGTCTTCGAGGGCGAGTTCGAGTTCGCGGGCCAGGAGCACTTCTACCTCGAGACCCACGTCTCCCTCGCCCTGGTCGACGAGGGCGGCCAGGTGCTGGTGCACAGCAGCACCCAGCACCCCTCCGAGACCCAGGAGATCGTCGCCCACGTGCTCGGCGTCCCGAGCCACGAGGTCACCGTCCAGTGCCTGCGGATGGGCGGCGCGTTCGGCGGCAAGGAGATGCAGCCGCACGGCTACGCGGCCATCGCCGCGCTCGGCGCGCGGTTGACCGGGCGGCCCGTGCGACTGCGGCTCAACCGCACCCAGGACATCACCATGTCCGGCAAGCGCCACGGCTTCCACAGCACCTGGCGGGCCGGGTTCGACGACGAGGGGCACATCGTGGGCCTCGAGGCCACGCTCACCGCCGACGGCGGCTGGAGCCTCGACCTCTCCGAGCCGGTGCTGGCCCGCGCGCTGTGCCACATCGACAACGCCTACTGGGTGCCGAACATCCGGGTCGACGGCCGGGTCGCGCGCACCAACAAGACCTCGCAGACCGCCTTCCGCGGCTTCGGCGGACCGCAGGGCATGCTCGTCATGGAGGACCTGCTCGGCCGGTGCGCGCCGCTGCTCGGCATCGATCCGCTCGAGCTGCGGCGACGCAACTTCTACCAGCAGAACCAGACCACGCCGTACGGCCAAGCGGTCAAGCAGGCCGACCGGCTGGCGGCCTGCTGGGACCAGGTCGCCTCGTCCGGCGAGGTCACGCGGAGACGCGCGGAGATCGCCGACTTCAACAGTCGCCACCCCCACACCAAGCGGGGTCTGGCGATGACGCCGGTGAAGTTCGGCATCTCGTTCAACCTCACCGCCTTCAACCAGGCCGGCGCCCTCGTCCACGTCTACAAGGACGGCTCGGTGCTGATCAACCACGGCGGCACCGAGATGGGCCAGGGCCTGCACACCAAGATGCTCCAGGTGGCGGCCACCGCGCTCGGCCTCCCGTTGTCGCGCGTACGCCTCGCCCCGACCCGCACCGACAAGGTGCCCAACACCTCGGCGACCGCGGCCAGCTCCGGCGCGGACCTCAACGGGGCCGCGATCAAGAACGCCTGCGAGCAGATCCGCGAACGGCTCGCCCAGGTCGCCGGCGGCCGTCTCGGGATCAGCCCCAGCGACGTACGTTTCGATGACGGCGTCGTCCACGGCCTCTCCCCCGCTTCGGGGGAGATCGGCTGGAACGAGCTGGTCAACGCCGCCTACCACCAGCGAGTGCAGCTGTGGGCGGCCGGTTTCTACCGCACCGAGGGTCTGCACTGGGACCCCAACGTCATGCGGGGTGAGCCGTTCAAGTACTTCGCTAACGGGGTCGCGGCCGCCGAGGTCGAGGTCGACGGCTTCACCGGTGCCTACACGCTGCGGCGCGTCGACATCGTCCACGACGTCGGCGACAGCCTGAGCCCGCTGATCGACATCGGCCAGATCGAGGGCGGCTTCGTGCAGGGCGCCGGCTGGCTGACCCTGGAGGACCTGCGCTGGGACACCTCCGACGGACCGAACCGGGGCCGGCTGGCGACGCAGGCGGCGAGCACCTACAAGCTGCCGAGCTTTTCCGAGATGCCCGAGGACTTCCGCGTGAAGCTGCTCGAGAAGGCCCACGAGGAGGGTGCCGTCTACGGCTCCAAGGCCGTCGGCGAGCCGCCGCTGATGCTGGCCTTCTCGGTCCGCGAGGCGCTGCGCGAGGCGGCCGCCGCCTTCGGGCCGGCCGGCACCAGCGTCGACCTGGCCTCCCCGGCAACGCCCGAGGCGGTCTTCTGGGCGCTCGACCGGGCACGTACGCCCGAGGTGCCCGAGACCATGCCCCGCGAGGAAGTGATGACATGGAGTGGCTGAAGGCCGTCCAGCGGCTGCGTGAGCAGCGCGTTCCCGGCGTACTCGTGACCCTGACATCCGTACGCGGCCACTCGCCGCGCGAGGCCGGGGCGAAGATGGTCGTCTCGGCCGACCGCACCTGGGCCACCGTCGGTGGTGGCAACCTGGAGGCGGTCGCGATCGAGCGCGCCCGGGCGATGCTCGACGACGGTCTAGGCACACCGGAGTCGATGAAGGTGTCACTCTCCGACAAGGCGCCTTACCAGCACGGCGTGCAGTGCTGTGGCGGCGAGGTCGAGCTGCTGCTCGAGCCGTTGCCCGTGGTGCCGTCCGTGGCCGTCTTCGGGATGGGCCACGTCGGAGTCGAGCTGGCCCGCATCCTGGCCCGCCACGATCTCGAGCTGCACCTGGTCGACTCCCGCGCCGCCCAGCTCTCCCCTGAACACCTGCGCGGGCTGGACGACGCCGTTGCCGGCGTCCACGTCCACCAGGTGCCGGTGCTGCCCGAGCTCGTCATCGGCGAGCTGCCCGAGGGCACCCACGTCCTGATCATGACCCACGACCACGCCGAGGACGCCGCCCTGTGCGACGCGGCTCTGCGTGCCGGGCATCTCGGGTCGATCGGCCTGATCGGATCAAGCGCCAAGTGGAGCCGGTTCCGGGCCAAGCTCGCCGACGAGGGGCACGCCCCCGAGGCGATCGCCCGCATCACCACGCCCATCGGGCTTCCAGATCTCGGCGGCAAGGAGCCGGCCACGATCGCGGTCAGCGTCGCGGCCCGGCTGCTGCAACTCTTCGCGGGCGACCCCGCGAAGACCGAACAACAATCAAGGTGACATCCCGAATGACGCTCTACCGAGGGACCTTCCTCGACACTCCCGACGACCCCTTCACCGGCGGTCGGCTCCGCACCGAGCAGGACGGCGCGCTGCTCGTACGCGACGGAGTGATCCGCGCCCGCGGGTCGTTCGCCGACCTGCGCGGACAGCACCCCCAGGAGGAGGTCGTCGACCTCACCGGCGGCTTCGTGCTGCCCGGATTCGTCGACACCCACGTCCACTTCCCGCAGGTACGCGTCATCGGCGGCCTCGGCATGCCGCTGCTCGACTGGCTCGACCGGACCGCCCTCCCCGAGGAGGCACGCCTGGCCGACCCGGCCTACGCCGAGGGCGTGGCCACCGACTTCGTACGCGGCCTGGTCGGCGCGGGAACCACCACGGCGCTGGTCTTCGGCAGCCACTTCGCACCCGCCGTGGACACGGTCTTCGCCGAGGCCGCCCGCGTCGGGCTGCGGATCACCAGCGGCCTGGTGGTCAGCGACCGGCTCATCCGCGAGGACCTGTTCACCGACCCGGACCGGGCCCGGGAGGAGTCGCTCGCGCTCGCCGCCCGCTGGCACGGCGTCGGCCGAGCCCGCTACGCCGTGACCCCGCGGTTCTCGTTGTCGTGCACCGACGACCTGCTCGCGGCCTGCGCCGACGTGCTGAAGGCCGTACCCGGGGCGATGCTGACCTCCCACGTCAACGAGAACATCCGTGAGATCGAGACCGTCGAGGCGCTGTTCGGCTGCGACTACGTGACCTCCTACGACCGCCACGGCCTGGTCGGCCCCGGCACCGTCCTGGCGCACAACGTGCACCCCACCGACCCCGAGCTCGCACTGCTGGCCGCGCGCGGAGCCGCCGTCGCACACTGCCCCTCCAGCAACGCGGCCCTCGGCAGCGGCCTCTTCCCGCTCGCCCGCCACCGCGCCCACGGCGTACGCGTCGCGATGGGCTCCGACGTCGGCGCCGGGACCGGGTTCTCCCTGCTCAAGGAGGGCCTGGGGGCGTACGTTGCCCAGCAGCTCCTCGGCGAGGCCGGTCACCCCCTGACCCCCACCCACCTCCTCCACCTCGCCACGGTTGCCGGAGCCGAAGCCCTGGGCTTGGGAGCCGCCATCGGCGACTTCTCCCCCGGCCGCCGCTTCGACGCCCAGTGGATCAAGCCCGCCCCCAGCACCCCCCTAGACGTAGGCCTCGCCCACGCCTCGGACGCCGCCGACGCCCTAGCCAAGATGTTCGCCCTAGGCACCCCCGCTGACGTACGCAGCGTCTGGATCGAAGGCGACCTCATCACCGCCCCCGACCCCCACCTCGTCGGCTGACCTCACCCCAGCGCCGAGTCGGCGCATCCTGACGCAAAACCACGCCGAGTCGGCTCGTCATAACGAGCCGACTCGACGGGAATTCAGGTAAGGACGGGACGACTCGGCAGCACCCCGACGAGGCGTCACCCCCGCCGGCCGAGACGTCACGTACGTCGGCCGAGACGGCACGGAGGTCGGCCGAGTGGTCAAGCCGATGCCACCTCGGCCGACGCAAGTGACGCCTCGGCAGTCGTCGACAAGCTCGACTCGGCGCATCCTGACCCAAAACCAGGCCGAGTCGGCTCGTCATAACGAGCCGACTCGACGGGAATTCAGGTAAGGACGGGACGACTCGGCAGCAC
>NZ_JBHVGB010000022.1:0-50317 GCF_042801335.1 Nocardioides sp. NPDC057577
CGGCCGAGGCGTCAACTGCGTCGGCCGAGTTGGCACGCAGGTGCCGACTCGGCCGACCGGAGTGACGCTTCGCCCGACGTACCTGACGCCTCGGCGAGGGGTGATCAGCCGACGGTGATGTTCTCGAACTCGACGGGAGTCTTGGGGGCGCCGGTGCCGTCGGGGCCGGCCTCGGCCACGCCGGCCTCGCCGACCTCCTGGAGGGTCTTGATGGCGGCCTCGTCGAGGGTGCCGAAGACGGTGTAGGCGGGCGGGAGCTGGGTGTCGCCGAACACCATGAAGAACTGGCTGCCGCCGGAGTTGGGCTGGCCGGTGTTGGCCATCGCGAGGGTGCCGGCGGGGAAGGTGTCGCTGTCCTCGAACTCGTCGGGGATCGTGTAGCCCGGGCCGCCGGTGCCCTCGCCGGTCGGGTCGCCGCACTGCAGCAGCTCGAAGCCGGGATTGGCGCCGAGGCGGTGGCAGCTGGTGCCGTCGTAGTAGTCCTGCGAGGCCAGCGAGAGGAACGAGTTGACCGTGCATGGCGCCTTGTCGGCGTCGAGGGTGATCGCGAGCGGGCCGACGGAGGTGTTGATGGTGGCGTCGACCTTGCCGGTGTACTGCGCGGTCTTCTCCGGCTGGTCCACCTCCTTGGAGGCGCCCATCGGGTCCTCGGTGTAGTCGCAGCTCGTCGTGCCGGGCTTCACGATCGACTTCCAGTCGCTGGACTCGCTCGACTTCGGGCCCTTGCTCTCCTCGGCGGAACCGGAACCGCCGTCGTCGGAACCACAGGCGGACAGTGTCAGGAGCAGGGCAGCGGCGGCTACGGCCGGGAGCGCACGAGAAGGCATGCCCAGATGCTAGGCGAGCGGTCCGAACGATTCCTCGACGGACCCCGCGCGGCGATGCCGCCGGCTTCCGCTCCGGGCATCGGAGCCGCGCACTATCGCACACCCTGGTCGCCGGCCGCGATACTGCACCTGCCCCTCCGCACCCATCCGCCACGACGAGGGAGGCCTCGGCTAACCTCCAGCCGTGCCTGTGCTCTCCCTGCGTTTCGAGCTCGACGACCTGACCCGGCCCGAGGTGATCCGGCTGCTGGAGGAGCACCTCGAGGACATGTACGCGGTGAGCCCGGCCGAGTCGGTACACGCACTCGATCTCGAGGCTCTGAAGGTGCCCGAGATCGCGTTCTGGTCTGCCTGGGAGGGAACCGAGCTCGTCGGCTGCGGTGCGCTCAAGTCATTGGATGAGGGCGACGTCGAGCTGAAGTCGATGCGCACCTCGACCCATGCCCGCGGCCGCGGCATCGCGACGGCGCTGCTCCAGCACCTCATCGAGCAGGCGCGGTCCGCGGGTGGCCGCCGGATCCTCCTCGAGACCGGGAGCGAGGACTTCCACGCTCCCGCCAGGCGCCTCTACGCGGGCAACGGCTTCACCGAGCGCCCGCCCTTCGGCAGCTACGTGCTCGACCCCAACTCGGTCTTCTTCGAGCTCTCGCTGTAGTCGTCGACAGAGGGAGCAGCCCGCCGGAACAGCAGGTTGTCGAGAGAGAGCTTGGTGCGGCGTACGACGATCAGGTAGACCGCGATCGCGAGCCAGCCCAGGTCGCGCAGGGTGTCGGCGAGATAGGCGGGGTCGGCCGAGGCGCCGCCGCCACCGAAGCAGCCGCAGTCGATGTTGAGCCCGCGCGCCCACGCCGAGGTGATCCCGACGAGGAACGAGCACAGGCCGAGCGCCGTCGCCACCGCCGCCGTCCGGGTGAACAGCCCGAGGATCAGCAGCGCGCCGAGCACGATCTCGGCGATCGGCATGGCGATGGCGTACGCCGGGGCCAGCTGCCACGGCAGCAGCTGGTAGCCGCGCACCGCCTGCTCGGTGATCGCCGGCTCGGGCAGCTTGGCCAGCCCGGCGGCGAGGAACACGAAGCCGAGGTAGAGACGGCCGGCGAGACCGATCCAGCCCAACAGGTCAGCACGTGTCCTCATGAGAGCACCACCCAGGAGGTGCGGAGAACCCCGAAGACGACGAACGCCGCCACCAATCCGTAGCCGGTCCACAACAGCGGCGCCGGCGAGACCCCGTCCCGGATCTCACGCCGCACGAACCACACCCCGAGCGCCAGCACGGCCACGGAGACCGCGACCAGCCCGACGACGTACCCAACCTCGTTCACGTCGCCAGCGTGCCACAGTCGAGGCCCGCAACCACCGCCCGGACGCCCGCCTTCAGCGCATCTTCAGCCTGCGAGCCGCCTTCTCAGGAAACTCAGGGCTGCAGCCACCACGGGCTCGTGTAGGCGATGCCCAGGTCGTTGCACGGGTGGCCCTCCGGGCCCGGGCTCGCGTTGGCCTGGGTCGGGTCGCTGACCCGCAGCAGTACCCAGTCGCCGTCGTCGACCGAGACCGACACGGTCACCGAGACCGGATCGCCGACACGGAACGCCACGACGTCGGCCACGACTGGCACCGACGGACCCGGGCGCAGCACCTGCAGATGGAGCTCCCGGCCGACCCAATCCTCGTCGCGGGCCAGGTCTAGGGTGAACCGCAGGTCACCACCACGGCCGGGGACCACCGAGCCCATCCGGTGCTCCACGCCGTCCAGCGTGGCCACCACGTCGACCCGGAGTCCCGAGGTGCGCGTGGCGAAGAACCGCCGCGCCCGCATCGCCTCGAAGACGCCGGCGCGGTCGTGGGAGGCGACCCACAGCCCGGTGCGCCCCTTGCCCTCCGGGTGGCCCCAGTCGGTGCCGTGCTCGTCGGTGACCCCGCTGATCCCGGTGCGCCAGCCGGCGTTGAGGCACTGACACAGGGGAGAGGTCTTGCCGTCGGCAAAGCCCTCGAAGAGGTAGTCGTCGCCGCGGTTGAACATCTCCAGCGACACCATCCGCTCGCGCGCTCGGGCGTCGTAGCGGAACTCCTGGAACCGGAACGGCTCGCGCCCGGGATGGTTGAAGCCGGCGATCCCGTCAGAACCGCCGTCGATCAGCGGCGTGGAAGGCGAGCGCATCAGCCAGTCGAAGAACGGCCGCATCGCGCCGACGTCGACGATGTCGGTGAAGTGCTCGCTTCCCCACACGTTGATATGACCCAACAACGGCTCCGACCACTCGAAGCCACGGATCGCGGTGAAGGTGCCGTCGGCGTCGGCCGCGTCGGCCAGCTCCCGGGTCCGCGCCCAGTCCGAGCGGGTGATGCCGCCGATCTGCTTGTACGCCGCCGGCAGCAGCCCCGCGAGCGCATCACCGAGGATGTGGTCGGAGACGGTGGCATGGTCGGTGAGCGCCGCGACGTCCAGCCCGGCGCTCCGCATCGAGTCGAAGGCGAGGTCCGGGTCGCCGTCGCCGTCCGACATGAGCGTGTGGTTGTGCAGGTCGGCATGGACGAGCGTGGTCCCGGACGAGAGCCGCGACATCCGGCTCGCCCCGACGCCGGCCCGGGCGGTCGCTGAGGCCGCCGCACCCGTGAACGACGAGGACATCGACGCCAGCAGGAGCCCTGCTCCCGCCGCTCCCAGCGCCGTACGCCGCGTGAGCGGCCCGTTCATCGACCGAAAGGTCCCGTGCTGCTGTCCGTGTCCGAGGCACATGGCCCCTATTTCACGCAGATCCCAGCAGCGTACGGGAGGCTTTCAGATCACAGGTCGGTGAAGTCCGCGTAGAGACAGGCATGGTCGGAGGCGGCGTGCTGCTCGGCGGTCAGCGTCGGGAACAGGTCCCAGGGGTCCTTGGTCCGCGGCCCGTGCCACACGCCCTTGCGGAAGACGCCGCCACCGGTCTGCTTCGCGCTCAGCGCGGGGGAGAGGAGCAGGTAGTCGATCTTGTCGTCCTCGTTGCCGGAACCGTAGGTCCCGCGGCGGTGGTTCCAGTCCCAGTTCGCGTGCTCGCTGGCGTCCACGAGCCCGGAGACCGACAGCAGCGGCTCCAGCGACCCGCCGCCGGGGGAGTCGTTGAGATCTCCGGCGACGCAGACGTGCTCGATCCCCTCCTCGAGCAGCCCCTGGTAGATCTCCGCGACCCGCTTCGCCTGCCGGCCGCGCCGCTTGGCGCCCTGCCGGTCACCCTTCTCCGAGTAGCCCTTGGACTTGAAGTGGTTGGCGAGCACCACGATCCGCGCGCCGCTGGGAGCGTCGAGGTGATACTCGCAGCAGTCGCGGGAGAAGACCACGCCCTCCTCGTCGCGGTCGAAGATGTGGGTGCGGATCTGCACCAGGCGATAGCCGTCGCCGACCATCACGCCGACGTCGATGCCGCGCTCGTCGTTGCCCTCCACGACCATCACCTGCTCGTACGCCTCGGCGCCGACCTCCGGCAGCAACGTCTGGGAGAACATGTGCAGCCCCGGCCGGTCGTCGGCCTCGACGACCACCGCGACCTCGGCCCGCAGCTCGGCGAAGACGCGTGCGGTGTTCTCCGTGGCGATCTCGTCGACGGCGGTCGTCTTGAGCTCGACGAACCCGACCCAGTCGTTGCGTCCCTTGGCGACCAGCTGCACCGGCCCCGACCGCGGGCGTTTGAGCAGCGCGCCGCGCATCTTCCGCAGCCGCGCGAACTCGCCCTCGTCGCTCTTGAGGAGGCCGAGCTTCTCGAGGTTGTCCAGGATCTCCTGCTCGTCGCCCTGATAGCTGGGCTGGGCAAGGAGCGTGGAGACGCGGGAGTGGGCGGTCAGGACCGCTCGCCGCGTCGTAGCGTCAGCTTCGTCGGTGTCCATCGCCTTCGGCCGGGCGAAGAGGTTCTCGACGTTGAACGATGCGAGTCGCATCCCTCCAGGCTAGGCCACCCGACCGGTCACCGGGTCACGATCGGTGAGGCAGTAGATCTGTCCGTACGGCGCCCGCATCACCGTCCACCACTCGAAGACGCCGACGGTCTCGGCGCCGAGCGCCTCGTGACGGCAGGTCTCCGTGGCCCGGTGGGCGACCGCGAGGTCGGGATGGGCGCGGACCTCGCCGTCCTCGTCCTCGAGCCGCTGCAGAAGGATCCGGAGCCCGCCGTGCGGATCGGGGTCGGCGAGGCGTACGAACTCGGGGGTCTTGGCCGGCTCGGGAGTCCGTCCGGTGACCTCTGCCCAGAACGACACCTCCTGCGCCCAGCGCGAGCGTGGGATGTCGATGCACACCTGGTCCAGCACCCGCTCGGGCTCTGAGCGCGCGAAGTGCGGGTGGGATCCCTCGGGGAGGGTGTGGCAGAAGAGGAGCCCGCCGGGGGAGCGCATGACCGGGACATCCTCGTACGTCCACGCCGGGCTCGCGCCCGAGGACTCCGACCGCTCGACCGCGACCGCACGATCGAAGGCGTCGAGGTCGAGATGGACCCGTGGCGTGGTGTCGGCGATGGCCTGCATCTTCAGCCAGGCGTCGCCCTCCTGCGGCACGAGGGTGAGGAACTGGCCGTCCTCGCCACGAGGCGCCGAGAGGGCCCAGCCGGTCGCCGCCGACCAGAACCCGACAGCCTCCTCCCACTGCTCACGCGGGACATCGAGGAAGAGATGGAACCAGGCAGGTACGCCGGCGGTGCTCATGCCCGGAGACTACGCGCGCCTAGCGGCGTACGCAGTCCCAAAATCAGCTACGCCGGGGCGCACCGCGAATGCGGCACACCCCGGCGTAGCGCGGGATCAGGCCTGCAGAGAGATCCCGAACTGCACGTTGCCGGAGTCGTCCATCCCGGCGTCGAGGATCTTGTCGTCGAGCTCGGCGGCGGCGCCCTGGTCGAGGAAGACCCGCGCGCCCTCCTGCTCGATGACCTGGTCCTCCGCCTCGGCGGTCGGGACGAGGGCGGCGCTCAATGCGCCGTCCGGTTCTGCGTTGGAGGCGAGCCGGAGGCCGGCGCCCTGGGACTGCTCGGAGATCGAGCGGACGATGGTGGTGGCGTTCTCGGTCAGCTGAAGCATGTCGAGATCTTCCATGGTTGGGTACGGAGTACCCGCTCCACCATTCCTCACAGCTCGGCCTCGTTCAAGCCCGGCATGCCGGGTTCAGGCGTCCCAGCCCGCCGGACGGAGCTTCTTCGGGAGCTTGGAGACGATCGTGGCGTACGACTCGTCGACCGCCTCCAGGATCTCCTCGTCAGGGATCGCACCGCCCCAGGCCAGGTCGTTCCAGCCCGAGCGTCCGATGTATCCGGTGACAGTCACGTCGTCGGGATAGCGCAGCAGCCACTCGTCGGCGATCTCCCGGGAGGCACCGCACTTCAGCCCCACCTTCGCGGCCCCGAGGAATGCGAAGATCTTGCCGCGCTCACCCGGTCCGACCTTGATCACCGGGTGCTCGTGCTCCCACGGGTTGTCCGGCCAGGCACCGGGCTTGGTGAGGCAATAGGCCTGCAGCGACGAGACGTCCATGGCACCCATGGTGCCATCGACGCCGCGCGGTTCGGCGCCGTGATTTCGGGTGGGTCAATTGCTGTGTCGCGGGCCTAGAATGATGGCCAAGGACAGTCGTTCTTCCTTTGGCATGGGGCTGAGGAGGTGAATTCAAATGTCGTCTGAAAACCTGTCCATTCAGGAACACCCCGACATCGCGGCACTCCGAGACCGGTTCGATCTGACCGGGTCCACCGCCACCGCTCAGGTGGTCGACGGTGTCACGATGCTGGCCGGCCTCTATCTGGCCGTCTCGCCGTGGATCGTGGGCTTCAACACCACGGCGTCGCCTCTGATGGTCAGCAACCTGATCGTCGGTATCACGGTTGCTCTGCTGGCGCTCTGCTTCGCGTCGGCGTTCGGCCGCACGCACGGTCTGGCCTGGACCGTGCCGTTCATGGGTGCTTGGGCGATCATCTCGCCGTGGCTCATGAGCGGCGTCGACACGACCGGCGCGATGATCACGTCCAACGTGATCGTCGGAGCGGTCATCATGCTGTGCGGGCTCGGCTCGTCCGGGTTCGGCACGCTGTTCAATCCGCGTCGGTAGCGCCCGCGGACTCGTCATCGCATCGACCGGCCGAGCGAGGAGCGCTCGGCCGGCCCCGAGCTGCCCTGACCAGATCAGCCCAGATCAGCCCGGATCAGCCCAGGTCGGCGCCGTAGACCTTGGTGACCGCGATGGTGATGAGCACGCGTCGGTCCTCGACCATCACCTCGCGGTACTCCTCCCAGTCGGGGTGCTCACCGGCGCCTCGTCGGTAGTAGTCGACGAGCGCCTCCACCTCCGGGCCGTCGGGTGAGGTGCCGGGCCCGGTCAGCGTGACGGTGCCCTCGGCCGTCGCCCAGGACCGACCTCCGGGTCCGTCGACCTCGAGCGCCGCCCGCGCGTCGCGGCGGAGGTTCCTGGTCTTCACCAGCCCCTCGCGGGTGGAGATCAGGATCTCGCCGCGCTCGCGGTCGTAGAACTGCCACACCGGTGAAAGCTGTGGCAGCCCGTTCGCCTTGATCGTGGCCAGGATCCCGTGGCGGGTGGTGGCGAGCAGTTCGTGCGGATCGAACGTCATGTCGACCCGAACGCATCGCCGTACGACTTCCTTCCCGGGACCCATCCGAAATTCGGAGGTGCACCGCGCGTGGGTCGGCTAGGTTGCCGAGACCCCGCACCGAAGGAGACCCCGCATGCGTGCATTGATCAGTCGGCTTCTGGTGGCGATGGGGCTGGTATCCCTGCTCCTCGTCACACCCGGCAACTCCGCGACCGCCGCCGAGGACGACATCCTCGACCGTCTGCTTGCCATCGACGGCGTCAGCCTGATCCAGGAGAAGCCGGTCGCCGGCTACCGCTACTTCGTCCTGAACTTCACCCAGCCCGTGGACCACCGCAAACCCCACGGCGACACCTTCCAGCAGCGGTTCACCGTGCTCCACAAGGACACCGCCCGCCCGACCGTGTTCCAGACCAGCGGTTACAACGTCTCGACCAACCCCGGCCGCAGCGAGCCGACCCGCATCATCGACGGCAACCAGGTCTCGATGGAATACCGGTTCTTCACCCCGTCGCGCCCCGACCCGGCCGACTGGGACGACCTCGACATCTGGCAGGCCGCCAGCGACCAGCACGCCATCTTCAAGGCGCTGAAGCCGATCTACTCCGCCAACTGGCTCGCCACAGGCGGCTCCAAGGGCGGCATGACCGCCACCTACTTCGAGCGGTTCTACCCCCGTGACATGGACGGCATCGTCGCCTACGTCGCGCCCAACGACGTGGTCAACCGCGAGGACTCCGCCTACGACGACTTCTTCGCCACCGTCGGCACCGCGGACTGCCGCGACCGCCTCAACGGCGTCCAGCGCGAGGCGCTCGTCCGCCGCGAGGCGCTGAAGGCGACCTACGCCGACCTCGCCGAGACCGAGGGCTACACCTTCGACACCGTGGGCAGCCTGGACTCTGCCTACGAGATGGTGGTGCTCGACTACGTCTGGGCCTTCTGGCAGTACGCCGGCACGAGCCAGTGCGCCGACATCCCTGCCGACGCGGCGACTGCCACGGACCAGGAGATCTGGGACTCGATCGACTACTACTCGGGTTTCGGGTTCTACACCGACCAGGGTCTGAGCCCCTACACGCCCTACTACTACCAGGCCGGCACCGAGCTCGGTGCGCCGACGATCGGCTTCCCGCACATCGAGGACGACCTGATCCGCTACGGCTACCAGCCGCCGCGAAGCTTCGTCCCGCGTGACATCGACATGCGGTTCGACCCGTCCGCGATGCGCGACGTCGACTCCTGGGTGCGCAAGCACGCCCACCAGATGCTCTTCGTCTACGGCGAGGCCGACCCGTGGGGCGCCGAGCGCTTCCGCCCGGGTAAGAAGGCGACCGACTCCTACGTCTTCACCGCGCCGGGGATGAACCACGGTGCCAACGTCGCCGGCCTCGTCGCCGACGAGCGTGAGCTCGCCACCGCCCGGATCCTGGAGTGGGCCGGCGTGGCGACCGCCGCGGTCGAGGCCGACGCGTCGAAGGCGAAGCCGCTGGCGACGTACGACGCCAAGCTCGACAAGCGTGACCTCAGGCGGGAGCCGATGCTGCGCTGACCCGGGCCTCGCCGAGGTCAGAGCGAGAGCAGCCCCAGCACGAGCGCGGCGACCGAGGCGAGGGTGAGAGCGACCGTGGGCACGGAGCCCTTGGCGTCGCCGGCACGCAGATGGGTGATGATCGCGCCGACGAAGTAGAGCGCGAGCGCCCCTGCGGCCGCGACGCCGAGGGCTCCGACCCAGATGCCGACGACGAGGCCGATGGCGCCGAGCACGAGCAGGGTGCCGAGAAGGGGGACGTGCTTGGCGGCGACGCCGAGCCCACCCAGCTGCTCGACCAGGGCCGGCTGCCTGGTCACCTTGGCCGTTCCGGAGGCCAGGCAGGCGAGGGCGAGCAGGGACGAGACGACGATGTACGCGATGAACACGCGTGTACTCCTTGGGCTGACCCGCCGGGGCGGGTGATCTCGAGGCCGGACCGATGAGCCGACAACCGCAGAGTCTGAGGCGCTCGCCGCAGCCTTGCAACTGGCACATTAGCAACTTATCCTGAGTAAGTGACAGTGGATGACGTACAGGTCGACGGAAGGTCGTGCGCCATCTTTCAGCGCACGCTCGAGCGCGTCGGGCAACGCTGGTCGGGCGCGGTCCTCTTCGCATCCGTGGCCGGCGCACGCCGCTTCGGGGAATACCGCCGCACCGTCGAGGGCATCTCCGACCGGATGCTCGCCCTGCGCCTCAAAGAGCTCGAGCGCGACGGTTTCCTGGTGCGGGAGGTGATCCCGTCGACGCCGGTTCAGGTCCTCTACCGCCCGACGCCGGCCGGGGCCGAGCTGATCGCCGCCCTCCAGCCGCTGGGGGAGTGGGGTCACAAGCACCTCGCGGAGCTGTCACTAGAGTGAGGCCGCGTGAGCGGCGAGGCGATGCGATATCCCGCCTTCGTGCGCTACTGGACCGCCTCCACGACAGGATCCTTCGGCACCGCCGTCTCGACCGTCGCGATCCAGGTGCTCGTCGTCCAGGTCCTGGTCGCGACGCCCGCGGAGGTGGGCGTCGTCAACGCCGCCAGAGTGCTGCCGTACGCCTTCCTCGGAGTCTTCGCCGGCGTCCTGGTCGACCGGGTCCGGCGCAAACCGATGCTGGTCTGGTCGAACGCCGCGCAGGCGGTGGCCCTGCTTGCCGTCCCGGTGCTCTGGCTGGTCGATGCGCTGACGCTGCCTGTGGTGGCCGCGGTGCTCTTCGTGGTCGGAGCCCTCTCGGTCCTCGAGATGGCGGCTCGGCAGTCCTTCCTCCCTCGCTTGGTGCCACGGGGCGCACTGCTCTCGGCCAACGCCCGCATCGACCAGGGTGACACCGTCGCGCTGACGTCCGGGCCGGCGCTGGGCGGCGGGATGGTCGCCGTCATCGGGGCGCCGTTCACTGTCCTCGCCGACGCGCTGACCTGCGCGCTCGGGGCGGTGATGAACGCGCGCGTACGCGTCGAGGAGCCGGCGCTGCCGCGTCGGCCGAGCACGCCCGCCGACGTCCTCGGCGACGTCGCCGCCGGCATCCGCTACATCTACCGCCACCGCACCATCGCCCCGCACGCGATCTCCACCCACATCTGGTTCGTCGGCAACGCCGTGGCGGTGACGGCGTTCGCGCCGTTCGCGCTCCGCGAGATGGGGCTCGGGGTGGTGGCGTACGGCATCGTGCTCGCGTTCACCGGTGTCGGCGGGTTGCTCGGAGCGCTGCTCGCCGTGAAGGCCGGGCGTCGGCTCGGGGCCGGGGGAGCGATGGTGCTCGGCTACGCGGTCGCGCCGGTGGCGTGGGGGTGCGCCGCGCTGGCGCCGCCCACGGTGGCCGGCGCCGTCGTCCTCGGTGCCGCTCAGGTGCTCGTCGGGTTCGGGATGGGGGTCGAGAACGCCAACTCGCTGGGCTATCGGCAGTCCGTGACGCCGGACGAGCTGCAGGGGCGGATGAACGCGACCATCCGGTCCGCGAACCGCACCTGCGCGGTGGTGGGCGCGCTGGCCGGCGGGATCATCGCCCAGCTGCTGGGGCTCCGCCCGGCGCTGTGGGTAGCGGTGGCACTCTTCGTCGTCGCAGCCGTGGTCGTGGTCGGCTCGCCGTTACGTACCGCCCGTCACGATTCCCGTCACGACTGAGGGCTTGTCTTCGAGCGCACTCGAAGACATAGCGTCTGAGGTATGGATCTTGGACTCCACTACTTCACGTTCACCCACCCCGAGTGGGAGACCACGCTGGCCGACAAGCTGACCGAGACGGCCCGCATCGCGGACGAGGGCGGCGTCGACCTGCTCACCGTCATGGACCACTGGTTCCAGATGGAGCAGGCCGGCGGCCCCTTCGAGCCGATGCTCGAGGGCTACACCACGCTGGGCTACCTGGCCGGGATCACCGACAACGTACGTCTCAGCCTGCTCGTCACCGGAGTGACCTACCGTCATCCCGGACTGCTCGCCAAGATCGTCACCACCCTCGACCGGCTCTCCGGCGGCCGGGCGCTGCTGGGCATCGGGGCGGCGTGGTACGAGCGTGAGCACCAGGGTCTCGGCGTGCCGTACCCGCCGACGGCCGAGCGGTTCGAGCGCCTGGAGGAGACCCTCGAGATCTGCCGCCAGATGTGGTCGGAGAACGACGGCGCCTACGAGGGCAAGCACTACCAGCTCGCCGAGACGATCTCGCTCCCGCAGCCGGTCAACGGCACCGTTCCGGTCCTGATCGGCGGTGGCGGCGAGAAGAAGACGCTGCGCCTGGTCGCGAAGTACGGCCAGGGCACCAACCTCTTCGGCGCTCCCAGCCCCGAGGCCGTCGAAACGGTCCGGCACAAGCTCGAGGTGCTGCGCGGCCACTGCGACGACCTCGGCACCGACTACGACGCGATCGAGAAGACGATGCTCTTCCAGGGCCCCTCGGTCGAGGACCCGGACGCCTTCTTGGCGTCGATGGAGGAGTACGCCGCTCTGGGCATCACGCTCGTCGGGCTGATGCCGACGCCGTACGTCGACCCGGTTCCGTGGACCACCTCGCTCGTGGACCTGGTGCCGCGGCTGAAGGAGATCTAGGAAGCCCGATCTCGTCCGAGACACCCACGCCGAGGGTGGCGTTGGTGCGTGACCCGATGATCCGGATCAGTTATGTTTTCGATTGTTCATTGATGAATTGATCGGAGACCGCTCAGTTGATGGCGAAAACATACGTTTCAACGGCTGTTGTCGTCGCAGGGCTCGCGCTCGGAGCCGGCATTCTCGGCAGCGGTGCGGGCCCGGCGTCGGCCGCCACCGGCTCGCTCAACCCGATGGGCGTGAACGGACTGTTCACGATCGTGACCACCGCGGACGCGACCATGGGCAACGGCGAGCTGGAGGGCTCCCTCGCGGTCGGGGGCGACGTACGTTTCCCGAACGGCACGTATCCGATCATCCACAGCTCGGGTCTGACCCCGACGGACTACGACATCCCCGTCGTCGCCGGTGATCCCACCAGGCTGCTGACCCGAGGCACCTTCGTTCCGGGCACCGACGGCGAGGTCACCGTCGACTCACGTGGCTATGTCGAGGACGACCAGCGCGGGTTCGTCAAGATCGGCGATCTGGCCGGTCTTCAGGTCACCGAGCGCGGCTCCGGGGCGATCTGGGTAGCGAACGGGCCGTCGGGCACCCAGCAGGGGATCTACGACCCCAACCAGCTCTACAACGGCGGGGAACCCAATTCCCGCGTCGGAGCTCCGGGGGCCTATGACGACTACTTCGCCGAGCTGGACGTCTCCCCGGACGAGGCCACCGAGTGTCTGACCGAGCTCACCCCCGTCGAGAGCGACGAGGTGCACGTGAGCACGCTCAGCCCGGGCGGCAATGCCGCCGAGATGACCGTCGACCTCGAGGCGGGCAAGACCAACGTCCTCGAGATCCCGTACGCCCAGCTCAGCACCTTCAGCGTGCTCCGGACCACGGGTGCCGCCCTCGCTGCCGACACCCCGCTGGTCGTGCGCGTCGTCGGCGCGCCCGATGGCGCGACGATCGACCTGCCCCAGTTCACCGGGACCGAGAGTCCCAACGCCGACCAGCCCAACCCCGTCGCGCCGTACGTCCTCTACGACTTCTCCTCCTACGCCGAGGGCACCTCGCTCACCATCGGCGGTGACACGCTGGTCTCGGGTTCGATCTACGCACCAGGGCTCGACCTGACCGTGGACGTCGGCACGCCGGTCGAGGGCCAGATCTTCACCGACACCCTGACGACTGGCGGCGGTGAGATCCACCATTACCTGTTCCTCGGCGAGGTGAGCTGCGGCGACGTGGAACCCAGCCCGTCGCCGACGGAACCCACGCCAACAGAACCGACCCCGACAGATCCGACCCCGACGGAACCCACGCCCACGGACCCCACCCCGAGCGAGAGCCCGTCGGAGCCCGCCCCGACCGAGTCTCCTTCCGAGCCCGAGCCCGAGCCGAGCGACGCCGTCCCATCCGCTCCGGCGGACTCGTCGGGTCCTGAGGTCTCGACGTCGCCCGTTGGCTCCGAGACGCTGCCTGCCACCGGTTCGCCGGTGAGCGTGCTCGGCGTCGCCATCGGCGTGGCCCTTCTGTCCGGCGGAGCCCTGCTGATCATGTTCGCCCGTCGTCAGCGCAGCTGAGCCGCCCGGGAAGCACGGTCAGATCGGAGTCTGGGCGAGCCCGAAGCCGATGGACGCGAACAGCAGCCCGATCCCGGCGAAGACGACCCCGAAGACGATCGCACAGCCGGTGCCTCCGCCTGTTCCTGCGATCATCGACTTCGACGGGTCGAGCGGGTTGATCACGATGCTCAGCGGCGGCACGGTGCCGTCCAGCCGGAACCGACGGTCGGGCAGCGTTCCCGCGCTCGCATACTCGCTCCCGTCGGGACCGCGATACTCGTAGTGCGCGACCAGGCGCGTACGGCTCCCGTGCTCACCGCTCGAGGTCGTCCGCGTCTCGATCTCACGGATCGTCGCCTCCCACGGCGTCCACGACGAGAGCCGTTGCCGGCTGATGATCGACCAGACCACCATCCACACCCCGATACCCGCGAACAGCAGGCCCATCCCCGCAAAGATCCAGCCGAAGAACATCCGTGTCTCCCATCGCCCGAGGCGAGAGCCGCCCGATGGCAGGAGGCTACGTCACCGCACGGCGCAGGGTGGCGGCGATGACGGCACGTGTCTCGGCGGGGTCGACGACGTCGTCGATCTCGAGCATCCGGGCTGCGTTGAGCGCGCTGGCCTGCTTGCGGTACTCCTCGGTGAGAACGGCGACCCGCTCCTCGCGCTCCGCAGCGGGCATCGTGGCGAGCTCGGCCGCCATGGAGAGACGTACGGCGCCCTCCAGCCCCATCGGACCGAGATGGGCGTCGGGCCAGGCGACGGTGAGCAGCGGGCGATGGGTGCTCCCGCCGAGCATCGCCTGAGCGCCGAGGCCGTAGCCACGGCGCAGGACCACCCCGACCAGCGGGGTCGACAGCTGTGCACCGGCGACGACCATCCGGGACGCATGACGGACCAGGCCGCCGCGTTCGGCCTCGGGACCGACCATGAACCCCGGGGTGTCGACCAGCGAGACCACCGGGAGGCCCCAGCGCCCGCAGAGTGCGAGGAAGTCGGCGGCCTTCACCGATGCGTCGCTGGTGAGGGCACCCGCGAGGTGCGTCGACTGGTTGGCGAGCACGCCGACCGCGATCCCGTCGATCCGGGTGAACGCGGTGACGAGCTCGGGTGCGAATCCCTCACGGAGCCACGTCACCGAGTCGAGGTCGGCCAGCGCCTCCACCACCGGGCGTACGTCGAAGGCCTCGCGGTCGTTGTGGGGGAGAAGGGTCCGAAGCATGCCCTGGTCGTCGGCCTCGCCCTGCTCGCGCGCGGGTTCGAGACCGGCGAGGATGCCACGAACGGCCTCGACTGCCTCTGCCTCGTCGGCGACGAGCACGTCGATGACCCCGTTGGCGGCCTGCTCGTCGGCCGGGCCGATCTCCTCGGGGGAGAACGTGCCCAGCCCACCGCCGGCGATCATCGCCGGACCGGCCATGCCAAGGTTGGCGTCGGGGGTCGCGATGCGGAGGTCGGCACAGCCGGCGAGGACCGCGTTGCCGGCGAAGCAGCGGCCTGAGACGACGGCGATCCGGGGTACGACGCCCTCGAGCTCGGCCCACAGCGCGAACGAGCCGACGTCGAGCGCCGAGACGAGCGGGATGTCCGTGTCACCCGGGCGCCCGCCACCGCCCTCGGTGAAGAACACGGTCGGCAGCCGCATCCGGGCGATGATCTCGATGAGCCGGTCCGACTTGCGATGCCCGCGCATGCCCTGCGTACCGGCCATCACCAGGTAGTCGTAGGACAGCACCGCGCACGGCTTCCCGCCGACCGTGGCGGTGCCGCCGATGATCCCGTCCGCGGGTGTCTCGACGACGAGATCTGCCAGGTCACGCCGCTGTTCCTGGGCCGCGGTGATGAACCTCCCGTACTCGACGAACGAGCCCGGATCGATCAGATCGGCGATGTTCTCCCGAGCCGTACGCCTCCCCTTGGCGTGCCACCGGGCGACCTTCTCGGCTCGCGCCGCGTCCGTGGTCAGGAAGCGGCGGGCGTGCAGCTCGGTCAGTCCCGTGGCAGGGGTGTCGTCGGTCACGCAGCACATGGTGCCACGTGGCGTGGACCGGTCAGGGGGTGACGATTGCGAACTCGTGTTCAGGTGCTTCCAGGACCTCCAGCAGCCGCTGGAGCACTCCGAGGTCGCCGGTGTGGTCGATCCCGTCGAGTCTTCGCGTGCCGAGCAGGCCGGCGAGCTGGGGACGGGTCAGTGTCAGGGTGAGGGCGGCAGCCGGGTCCGGGGCGTCGCCCCGCCAGTGCACGAGCACGCCGTGATGGAGGCGCGCGTGCCACCAGCCACCTGCGGAGGTGTCGTCGTGGTCGAGCAGGTGCCAGTCGACGCGAAGGTCGAGATCCCACGACCGTGGTCCGTCGACGCGGATGGCGAGTGACTCCAGCAGCTGGGAGACCGAGAGCGCGGCGAGCAGGCCGCGGCCACCACCACGCGGCGCGGCCCTCGGGCCGTCGACGACTTCGCGGGCACCGGTCAGGTAGATGTTGCGCCAGGTGGCGTTCTCGGCGCTGTGCCCGAGCCGGGTGTAGACCTCGGCCAACAGCTTCCGAGCGGCGCCGGCCGAAGGCTCGGCGAAGACGACATGGTTGAGGAGCGTGGCGGCGAACCGCAAGTCATCGGTCGCGCCGCCGGCGACGAGCGCAGCGGCGTGGTTCACGGCAGCGTCCGCACCGCCCAGCAGGCGCACCCAGCGCTCGCCCTCCGCCTTCGGCGGCAGGTCCCACAGATGGGCCGGGTTGGCGTCGTACCAGCCCAGATAGCGCTGGTAGATCCCCTTCACGTTGTGGCTCAGTGAGCCGTAGTAGCCGCGTGTCGACGGCTGGGCGTCGAGGGCCGGCGGCAGGACCAGCTCCTCGGCGATCTCCTTCGGAGTCAGGCCGCGGTTGATGAGACGTACGGTCTGGTCATGCAGGTAGGCGTAGACGTCACGCTGCCCGGAGAGGAACGCCTCGATCCGTTCCGCGCCCCAGGTCGGCCAGTGGTGGGTGGCGAACGCGACGTCGACACGCCCGGTGAAGAGCGAGAGCGCCTCGGTGAGATAGCGCGCCCACAGCCGGGCGTCGCGCACCTCGGCGCCGCGCAGCGTGACGATGTTGTGCAGGGTGTGCACGGCGTTCTCGGCCAGGCAGAGTGCCCTGTGGCGGGGGAGGAGGATGTTCATCTCCGCCGGTGCCTCGCTGCCCGGCGTGAGCTGGAGCTCCATCTCGACGCCGTCGATGACGCGCGTCTCCCCGGTGCGGGTGACCGAGTCAGTCGGCGCGGCCAGAGCGATGCTCCCGGACGCGAGCCGCGGGCCGAGACCACAGCCCACGTGTCCGTCCGGCGTGACCGGCAGCAGGCTGCCGTACATGAACCCCGACCGCCGGCCCATCGCCGGACCGACGTAGACGTTCTCCGAGACCGCGTGCTCCAGGAACCCCTCCGGCGCCAGGACGGGTACGTCGCCGGCACCCGCCGCGAGCACGGCAGCGATCCCGCCGAAGTGATCGGCATGCGGATGGGTCAGCACCACCCCGGTGACCGGCCGGTCGCCGCGGTGCGCACGGTAGAGCCCCAACGCGGCGGCCGCCGTCTCCGCGGTGGTGAGGGTGTCGATGACGATGATCCCGCGATGACCCTCGACGATCGTGAGGTTGGCGAGGTCGAGGCCACGCACCTGATAGATGCCGTCGGTCACCTCGAACAGTCCCTGGAGCGAGGTGAGCCGGCTGTGCTGCCACAGGCCCGCGTGCGCCGTCGGAGGCGCCGGGGCGTCGAGGAAGGCGTCGGCGTCCGCGTCGAACGCGACCGACCCGTCCGCCTTGGCGACGACTCCGGGCTTGAGGGAAGCGATGAACCCGCGATGCGCGTCAGCCTCCTCCTGAGCGAAGTCGGCCATCATGCCCCCAGCGACTTCACCAGCTCGCGGATGACCCCGTTGCGCTGGATCTCCGAGGAGCCGGTCAGCACCCGGAACATCCGCAGCCGCCGCCATATCACCTCGATCTCCGCACCCCGGACCATCCCCGCCTTGCCGTGCAGCTGCAGCGCCGCGTCGGCGATCTCGAAGGACCGCTCGGCCACGAACAGCTTGCACATGAACGACTCGATGCGCGGGCGCTTGCCGGCGTCGAGGTCGGCCAGGGCGTCGTAGGTCATCGACCGGGCTGCGTAGTAATCGGTGGCCATGTCGGCGAGCCGGTGCTGGATCGCCTGCTTCTCGATCAGCAGCCCGTCGAAGACGGTGCGGTGCGCGGCGAAGTCGAGCGCCAGCGCGAGCGCCCGGCGGGCCGCGCCGAGCGCGGTCGGGCAGTGCAGCAGCCGGTTCGCGGTCACCCGGCCGAGGGCGATCCGCAGCCCTTGGCCGACCTCGCCGAGCAGGTTCTCCTGCGGCACGAAGCAGTCCTCGAGCACGACGTCGCTCTCGATGTTCTGCCCCGACAGCGGCAGGTCACCAGGCAGAACCCGGCAACCGGGGGAGTCGAGATCGACGAAGAACGCGGCGTACGACTCCTCCTCGCCGGCCATCCTGGCCACCAGGATCGCGAAGTCGGCGAAGGTGCCGCCGGTGCTGAACACCTTCCGCCCGCTGATCGTGAAGCCGCCCGGCGTCGGAGTGGCGGTGGTCCGCATCCGGCGTACGTCGGAGCCGGCGTCGTCCTCGGTCATCGAGAAGCAGCAGGCGCGCTCGCCGCGAACGACCGGCATCAGGTACTTCTCGATCTGGTGCTCGCTCGCGTGATCGAAGATGGCGCCGACCCGCAGCGGGCCGCCCATGTCGCCGAGCACGCTGGTGGCGAGCTGGCGGCCGGAGGCGCCGATCTCCTCCTTGAGGGCGGCGAGCTCGGTGAGGCTCAGGCCCTGCCCGCCGAGCGACTCGGGCAGGTGGATCCCGTAGAAGCCGAGCTCGCGGCTGCGCTGCCACACCGGCTCCAGCATCGAGCGCTCCAGCGGCGTCTCCGGACCGAGGCCGAGGTCGCGCTCGTAGTCGGCGAGCTCGCCGTCGAGGTAGTCCCGCAGCCGGTTCACCAGGGAGTCGAGGCGTGGGTTGTCCGGGTAGGACGGGGTCAGGGAGAAGGACATCTCAGCCGACCTTCCGCTCGGTACCGGCCCAGTCGCGCTCGCGCAGCGCCCGCCGGTCGACCTTGCCGTTGCGGTTCTGGGGCAGCGCGTCGGCGAACTCGATGATCCGGGGCACCTTCACCCCCGAGAGCCGGGTGCGGCAGAAGTCGCGCAGCTCGTCCTCCGTGATGGACTCGGTCGCGGTGGTGCCGGCGGCGAGGGAGACGTACGCCTTCACCGTCTCGCCCCACTTCTCGCTGGGCACCCCGACGACGCAGGCCTCCCGGACCGCCGGGTGCTCGTAGAGCGCTGCCTCGACCTCGGAGCAGTAGACGTTGTAGCCGCCCGAGATGATCATGTCCTTCTTCCGGTCCACGATGAAGACGAACCCGTCCTCGCGGATCCGACCGAGGTCACCGGTGTGCACCCAACCGTCGCGGAAAGTCTCGGCAGTCGCCTCGGGGGCATGGAAGTACTCCCGGACGCAGTCCGGGCCGCGCGCCACGATCTCACCGATCTCGCCGGCGGGCAGCGGGTGGTGGTCGTCGTCGACCACGATCACCTCGGTGTCGTAGACCGGACGGCCGCAGGAGAGCAGCAGCTCAGGGTCAGACTCGATGCCGCGGACGACATCCTCGGAGCTGAGGAACGTGATCGCGCTCGTCGTCTCGCCCTGTCCGTAGCCCTGGTTGACCACCGGACCGAAGGCCTCGACGGCCTCGCGCAGCCGAGCCGGGCTGACCGGGGCGCCGCCGACGGTGATGCTCCGCAGCGCGGAGAGATCGCGCTCACCCAAGGTGGGGGAGGCGAGGACCAGGTTGAGCATGACCGGCACGACGAACGTGTGGGTGACCCGCTCGCGCTCGAGCGTGTCGAGGTATGCCTCGGTGTCGAACGCGGGCAGCACGACCACGGCAGCGCCGCGGAAGAAGCAGCCGAGGATCACCATGCCGCTGGCGTGGGTGATCGGTCCGGGTGCGAGATAGACGGCGTCCGCGGTCAGTGAGCCGTAGGGGTTCATCGCCAGCTTGCGCATGTTGGCGAGCCGGTTGCCGACGGTCTGGACCGCTGCCTTCAGGGTGCCGGTCGAGCCGGAGGTGAAGTTGAGGACTGCCGGGGCGTCCTCCTCGACGTCGACGGAGACCGGTTCGGTGGCGCCTTCGGCGAGCAGGGCGTCGTACGCCGTCGCGCCGGTGCCCGCGGGGGTGCCGTTGTCGAGGTCGACGACCAGGGCGTCCAGGCTGTGGGCGTCGACGATCTTGCGGACGAGGTCGAGGTGGGCGCCGCCGGTGAAGACGACCTTGACCGCGGCGTCGAGCAGCACGTGCTCGACCTCGGCAGCGGCGAGCCGAGCGCTGATCGGGACGCGGAGAGCACCTGCCTTGCAGATCGCCATCTCGGCGACGACCAGCTCGCCACGGTTGGTGGCGAGGGTCGCGACGGGAGTGCCGGGCGTGCAGCCGCGGGCGATGAGGGCGGCCGCGAGCCGGTTCGTGTCGTCCTCGAGCTGGCGGTAGGTCCATCGGTCGGTGCCGGAGACCAGGGCGGTGGCGTCGGGGGTGAAGGTCGCGGTGCGGGTGAGATAGCTGCCGAGATTCACGGGTGCCCTCCTGGTTGTCAGGTGTCGCTGCTGTGAGCGCGGTCACCGAGATCATAGACAGCGTGTCCAGAAACAGTCCAGTCGTTCGGGAAAGTGCTACAACAGTGCGCATGACGGTGGTTGATGACCGGCGCAGCCGGCGAACGCGAGGGGCGCTCCGTGACGCGCTCGTCTCCCTGGTGCTCGAGCGTGGCTACGCCGCGGTGACGGTGGAGGACATCGTCGGCGCGGCCGACGTGGGCAGGGCGACCTTCTACACGCACTTCAAGGACAAGGAGGCGCTCTATGACCACGTCGTGGCCTCGGTGCTCCAGGACCTGAAGGAGCGACTGGCCGAGGTGCTGGCCCCGGAGGATGCCGGGTTCACCGGGGAGCCGGTGGCCGAGGTCTTCCGGCATGCGACCGAGCAGCCCGATGCGTACCGGATGATCCTGCGGGGCGAGGGGGACGGTCGTGGCCTGCGGGCTTTCGAGGACGCCTGGAGCGCCACCGCCTTCGAGATCTTCACTGCGCGGGTGAAGGCGAACGCAGTGCGCCCGCGGGTTGATCTCCAGGTGCTGGCGCGAGCATGGGTGGGCGAGCAGATGGCGGTGCTGCTGTGGTGGCTCGATGCTCCCGAGCCGCGGCCGGCCACCGACCAGGTCGTCGAGACGCTCGTCGAGCTCTCGCGCCGCGGGCGCTTCTGGGCGACGGGATTCGACCCCGACCCGCGCTGACGTGGACACGGTGTCTTGTGTGGTGCGGGTCACTCGGCTTACAGTCAGACGCGTCGACCGTTAATAGACGCTCTGTCTAACATCTTGAAGGGCGAATCCCCATGTCCTACCGCACCCTGCTCACCGAGTACCCGGTCGGAGCACGCCGTCGCGTGCTGCTGGCCGTTGTCGTGCTCGCCCTGTTCATCTCGGCGTTCGAGGGCCAGCTGGCCCCCGTCCTGCCGTTGCTGCTCGAAGACCTCGGGATGTCTCTCAAGACGTACGGCCTGATCACGGCCGCGTCGCTGATCTTCGGTGCTCTGGCCGGTTATCTCGGCGGCGAGCTCGCCGACCGCGTCGGCCGGGTGAGGATCCTGGTCCCGTTCATGTTCCTCTCCGCTGCCGCCTGCCTGTTCATGGCGACTGCGGACTCGGTGGCCCACTTCGCGCTCGCCCGGATCGTGCTCGCGTTCGTCGAGGGCGTCGCCGTCGCCGGCACCCAGCCGCTGATCCGCGACTTCACCCCGCGGATTGGTCGTGCCCAGGCGTTCGCGTTCTGGAGCTGGGGCTCGGTCGGCGCCAACTTCTTCGCTGCGGCCGTGGCCTCGGCCACGCTGGGCGTCTTCGGCAACCAGTGGCGATCCCAGCTGTTCATCATGGCCGGCGCCGCCCTGGTCGGTGCCATCGTGGTCGCGATGACTCTGCGCGACCTCGCCCCGGAGGTGCGCCGCGCCGTACGCCTCACCGAGCGCGAGGCTCACACGGTCGAGGTGCCGCAGGGCGCGAAGGGCCTGCGACTCCTCGTCGGGCGCCGCGCGTTCTGGACGCACGTGCTCGCGATGTCGTTCCTCTACGTCCTGCTGGCGACCATGAACGCCTATGCCCAGACGATGCTCGTCCAGCAGTTCGGCGTCTCGGTCCGGGCCGCCTCGGCGATGACGATGGTCTTCTGGCTGAGCAACCTCGCACTGAGCCTGGTCTTCGCCCGAGTCTCCGACCGTACGCAGCGACGCAGTGCCTTCATGGTCGGCGGCGGCATCGCCGCGGCGATCTTCCTCGGCGCCTTCCTGGCACTCATGGACCGGGGTAGCGAGGCGTCAACGAGCCTGGTGGTCGTCCTGTTCATCGGCATCGGTGTGGCCCTCGCGGCGATCTTCGGCCCGTGGATGGCGAGCTTCTCCGAGCACGTCGAGGAGGTCCACCCCGACATCCAGGGCCGCGCCTTCGGTCTCAACCATCTGCTGAACCGCACCTTCATTCTGGCGACGGTGCTCTTCGCGCCGCGCGTGGTCGAGGCGACCGGCGGCTGGGAGCGCTGGATGACGGTCGTCTGGGTCGCGACGGTCCTCTTCACCCTCACCGCGGCGCTCGTCCCCGCCACGACCAGTCGTCGTTCTCGGACCGACGCCGACGCCGTCACGCAGCCTGCGTCGTGAACCGCGCAGCACGAGGCCGGCTGGACAGCTGGCTCTACCGCGAGACCGAGGAGCCCGACGTCCGGTTCACCCTGGCGAACGAGCGCACCTTCCTGGCCTGGATCCGCACGTCGCTGGCGTTCCTCGCCGTCGCGGTCGCGGTCGACACCCTGGAGGTGGGTGGCGGCACGGCACTGGCCGTGCTCGCCCCGCTCAGCCTGGCGCTCCTGGCGGCCGGCTGCGCCGCCTGGTCCTGGTGGAGCTGGATACGCAGCGAGCGCGCGATCCGTCGGCGCGACGCCCTCCCGGGCCGCCGGGCACCGCTTCCCCTGGTGTTCGGCGTGCTCGGTTCCATCGCCCTCGTCTCCTTGGCGCTGTTGGCGTGAGCGGGGGAGAGGCGGCCGACCCCGGACTGCAACCGGAGCGGACCGAGCTCGCCTGGCGGCGCACCCACCTCTCCCTGGTGGTCGCCGCTCTCGTCGTCGCTCGGCACCCGCTGGCGGAGGGTCAGCTGTGGTGGCGGCTCGCGGCCGCGCTGGCCGTGGGCGGGCTGGCTGCGTACCTGCTTCTCGGGCGGCGCCGGGTCGGCGTGACCGCGACGGTCGCGGCGCTGATCGCCCTCGTCGAGGTGGTCGGGATCGCCCGTCCTCCGATCCAGTAACGGCAGTCTCGTGAGCACGCCCTGCTCGACCGCGGCCTGCAGGACCGCGGTCATCGCCATCCCCGCCGGCCTGACGGGGATGGCAGCCCCCTGACGGCGTCCCTTGAATTCCTAGTGACGGCGAGTAAGCATGATTACATGCTTACAAACGAGTTGCGCGGGTGGTTCAGCGGACGACTGCCCGATGGTGTGTACGACGAGATCGTCGATGTCGTGGTCGACCGCGAGGAGATCACGGTGGTTGGGCGGATCAAGGAGCCGAAGACCGCCGAGGGCGCTTCGGACGAAGAGCGGGCCGCTGCGAACGAGGGGCGCGCGAGCGAGTTTCGCGAGCGCACCCGTGAGGACCGGATGGCTGTCGCGCGGCAGGCGGAGCGACGGTTCGACCGGAAGGTCTCCTGGGGCGTGGAGGTCGGGGGAGAGCGGCACATGTTCACCACGGTCTCCGCGCCTGTGATGACCCGGCTGCGTCAGCCTGAGCGTGCGGTCCTCGACCTGCTCGTCTCCGGCGGCGTCGCCCGGAGCCGGAGCGACGCGCTCGGCTGGTGCGTCAAGCTCGTCCAGCAGCACTCGAGCGAGTGGCTCGACGAGCTCCAGCAGTCGCTCGTCAACGTCGAGCGAGTACGTGCCAACGGCCCTGACAAGGGTTGAGACCTCACCGACGCTCTGCGGCCAGAGCGTCGATCGCGAGCAGCGCGAGTGCCGCCGCCTGGTCGCCGAGCACGCTGTCGTCGAAGGCGGCGTCGGGGGAGTGGTTGGGCGCGGCATCGTCGGTCGGGGCGGCGCCCAGCAGGATCATGGTGGCTGGGACCTGCTGGCTGACGAACGCGAAGTCCTCGGCACCCATCGTCGGCCGCGGCACCTCGACGACCCGCGGTCCGAAGGCGTTGCGCAGTGTCTCCATTGCCTGCCGGGCGGTTGCCTCGTGGTTGACGACGCTCGGGTAGCCGGTGTCGAGCGTGACCCTGGCGACCAGGCCGTGGGCCGCAGCGATGCCTTCGACGAGCCTGGGAAGCTCCTCCTCGATCCTGGACAGCGTGTTCGGATCGACAGTGCGTACGGTTCCGGTGAGCTGGACCGATTCGGGGATCACGTTGTCGGCTCCGGTGCCCGCCGTCAGGTTCGTCACCGAGACGACGACCGGGTCGAAGGAGTCGAAGCGGCGCGCGGTGTAGCCCTGCAGCGCCAGCACGATCTCGGCCGCGATCGGAACCGGATCGAGGGCCTCGTGCGGGCGGGAGCCGTGACCGCCGCGGCCCTCGAGGTCGATCCTCAGGTGGGTCGAGCTCGCGGTGACGGTGCCCGGGCGGGTGAGGAAGATGCCGCGCGGCGCGTTGCCGACATGGATTGCGTACGCCGCCGCCGGCCGGCCGCCGGCCACATCGAGCACTCCCTCCTCGATCATCAGCTTCGCGCCACCGTGTCCCTCTTCGCCCGGCTGGAACATCAGGATGACGTTGCCAGCCAGGTCGGCGCGGTGCTCGGCGAGAACGCGGGCGGCGCCCACGAGGCCGGCGACATGCAGATCGTGACCACATGCGTGCATCGCGCCGTTGCTGGACCGGTAGGGGACCTCGACCGCCTCGGTGATCGGCAACGCATCCATGTCGGCGCGGAGCAGTACGGTCGGACCCGGCCGCCCGCCGCGCAGCACCGCGGTCACGGAGGACAGGGACCGTCCCTCAGTGATCTCCAGGTCGAGTCCGGACAACGCCTCGAGCACACGCCGCTGCGTGGCCGGTAGGTCGAGCCCCAGCTCGGGCTCCGCATGGATGCTCCGGCGAAGCTCGACCAGTTCCGGCACGAGCGCGTGGGCGGTATCGATGATCCGAGTGGCGATTCCGGCGTTACTGGACAGCATGTCTAGAAAGTACCAGGCTGAGGTGTCGGCCGTCAGCGCCTGGCATCACCGGCCATCGGACAGGATGGCTTCATGGACTCTGAGAGTGCGCGGCGCTCGGCCGCCGTCGTCGGAATTGCCACGCTGCCGATAGGGGTGGCGATCCTCGTCAAGCCGGAGTGGGTGGGCCGGACCCTGAAGCTCGGTGATCATCCGGTCGCGCTGCGCGTCATCGGTGCCGCCGATCTGGCGCTCGTGCCCGGGTTGCTGGCCGGACGCCGCAGGCTGCCGTGGATGGCTGCCCGGGCCGGGCTCAACGTGGCGATCGCGGCGTACTGCACCCATCTGGCGCGCAGCGAGGGCAACATCGGGCCCAAGATCGCGGCATCGGCGCTGGTGTTCGCGACGGCTGCCGACGCCCGGACGATCCACGCGCTGAGTCGAGGTGCGGACGCACCGTCTCAGCGCTAGGTACTCGCCAGGCGTATCCGGCTAGGGCGCGATGTTCTGGTTGTGGCTGAACAGGTTCCCCGGGTCGTAGGTCTGCTTGACCTTCATGAGTCGCGCGTAGTTGCTGCCGTAGGTGTCGGTGACGCGGCCCAGGTCGTCGTCGGACATGAAGTTCACGTAGCCGCCGGCCTCGGAGTGCGGCGTGAGTGCCGCGGCGTAGTCACGGACCCATGCGGTGTTGGCGGCGTCTTCCGAGGCGTCCGCCCAGGCAGAGACGATGACCGTCGAGAACGTCGCGTGGCGGTAGGAGAACGCGGTGTCCGTCGCGCCGACGCGGGAAGCAGCACCGTTGATCGGGTACAGGTGCATCGTCGAGCTCGCGTTCGGCGCCTTCGGGCCGTGGGCCAGGTGCGCGTCGATCGCCTCGTCGGTCAGCTCGGTGACGTAGTTGCCCTTCCAGTAGCTGCGTACGCCACGAGGGAACAGGTCATCGAACGCGCCGTTGAGCCACGTGTACGGCATGGGCTCGACCATCTCGCCGACGCGCGGCGCGAGGTCCCGGAACGGCTGCATCGCCGCCTGGCCCTCCTCGACCGGCCCACTCCAGTGGACGATGGCCGCGCAGAACGTGTCGCCGTGGCGGTCCTCAGGCAGGAAGGGCAGGGGAGGAGCGACCTGGAAGGCGGGGAAGGCGCCGTAGCGCTCGTCGGCGTCGGTGATCCAGGTGCGGAAGAAGCGCAGCAGGTCGCCGGCGTGCTCCAGCTCGTAGAAGAAGAGTCCGACGACGACCTGGTCCACGGGGTGCAGGTCGAACTCGAACGTGGTGACGACCCCGAAGTTCCCGCTGCCTCCGCGGAGTGCCCAGAACAGGTCGGGGTTCTCGGACTCGCTGGCGTGGCGGAGCTGCCCGTCCGCGGTGACGACGTCGGCCGAGCGAAGGTTGTCGATCGAGAGACCGAAACCGCGCGTGAGGTAGCCGATTCCTCCGCCCAGCGTCAGGCCGCCGACGCCGGTCGTCGACACGATCCCGCCGGGCGTGGCGAGGCCGTGCGCGTGGGTGGCTTCGTTGAGGTCGGCGAGAGTTGCGCCACCGCCGACGCGTGCTGTTCGGGCATCGGCATCGACCTCGATGGAACCCATGGGGGACAGGTCGATGACCAGGCCGTTGTCGATAGTCCCGTAGCCCGGCGCGCTGTGCCCACCGCCGCGCACGGCCAGCGGCAAGCCGTTGTCGCGAGCGAAGTTCACCGCGGCGATGACGTCGTCGACTCGCTCGGCCTGCACGACGGCGGCCGGGCGGCGGTCGATCATGCCGTTCCAGACGGCTCGAGCGGTGTCGTAGTCGGAGTCGTCGGGTGTGACGACCGGAGCTCGTACGTGTTTGCGAAGTTCGTTGATGGATGTCATGACGCCAGCGTCATCCGCTGCGGTCGCACCAACCGGCCCGGAGACGTCAGATCATCGAGTTCCGGTAAATCTGCCTTGAAAGCGCCGCTCGACAGGGGACCCGTACCGAGCGGCGCAGGCGTCTGGGGGCGTCCCTTCTCCGAACTACTTGACATAATGTGCATTATCGGCGACCGGTCCAACGGTCGAAACAGGGGCGTTAAGGTTCGCTGTTGTGACAGAAGACTTCGACCCCACCGCGCACAACCGCGTCGCGTGGGACGAACTGGTCGACAACGACAACGAATGGTCCCGGCCGGTTGGTCCCGAGGTCATTGCGAAGGCACGTCAAGGCGACTGGTCGGTGGTGCTGATCGGTCGCGAGCCGATTCCGCGTGATTGGTTTCCGTCCGAGCTGGCCGGTGCTCGGGTGCTCTGCCTGGCATCCGGCGGTGGCCAGCAGGGTCCCGTCCTCGCGGCTGCGGGCGCCGCGGTGACCGTCTTCGACAACTCGCCCAAGCAGCTGGCCCGGGACGACGAGGTGGCCGCTCGTGACGGGCTGGACCTTCGCACCGTGCTCGGCGACATGCGTGACCTCGGCGTCTTCGACGATGCCAGCTTCGACGTGATCGTCAACCCGGTGTCGAACGTGTTCTGTCCCGACCTGACGCCGGTCTGGCGCGAAGCATCTCGGGTGCTGCGCCCCGGCGGGACGCTCATGGTCGGATTCATGAACCCGGACGTCTACATCTTCGACGAGGTGGCGCTCGACCGGCAGGAGCTGGTGGTGCGCCACCGGCTGCCGTTCAGCTCGCTCGACCTCTCGGAGGCCGACCGGATGCGCGCCTATGGAAGCGGCCCGATCGAGTACAGCCACTCGCTGACCGAACAGATCGGCGGGCAGCTGGCGGCCGGATTCGTCCTGACCCACCTCGGCGAGGCGCCGCACCACGCAGACGTCACGGCCCGGCACCTGTCCGCCTACATCGCCACCCGTGCGGTCAAGCCGCACGGCTGATCACTCGCGTTCCTCGGGTGGCGGCACAGCCGTCTCTCGGAGCACTTCGCGCGCCGGTGAGAGCAGGACCGCGTCGCGCGTGTCGGCCGCGGTCGCCTTGACGTAGATCCCGGTCGTCTTGAGGTCTTCGTGACCGAGCAGCCCCTGCACCGCCGGCACCGGTACGCCCGAACGGATCAGTCCTTTGGCGGCGCTGTGTCGAAACGCATGCGCGGCCTCGCCGGGCTGCTTCGGGACGCCGGCGAGGCGGATCCAGGTCTCGACCAGATGGTTGAGCGCGCCGGGACGCAGCTGTTTGCCCGAGGTCAGCACGAACAGGTGGTCGGCCGCGTCGCGCGCCCCGAGACGGGCCTCCAGCTCGGCCAGGTAGGCGTCGACCGCATCCACGGCCTCGGGCGGCAGCGGCAGGTTGCGCTGCTTGTCGCCCTTGCCGATGACTCGCACCAGCGTCTCACCGTCGGGCTCGCGCCGGATGGCGCCGATGGTGAGGCCGCACAGCTCCGCGGCGCGCACACCGGTGGTGACCAGGACCGCGAAGATCGCCCGGTCACGAGCCGGCCACCGGCGCCGGTCGGTGCCGTCGCGCGGCGTCGAGGCGACCCGCGCCAGGCGACGAAGCTCGTCGACGCTCCAGCCGGCCGGCAGCCGGCTGGGCCGCTCGGGTGCCTCGATGCGCAGCGTGGGATCCACCAGCAGGTGTCCCTCGAGCTGCAGCCAGTGGGTGAAGAGCCGCAGCGTGCCGACGCGGCGCTGACAGGTGGCCGCGGCCGAGCTCTCCCGCAGCGACCGGTAGGCGATGCGTACGTTCTGGTCGGTCAGCGCCGAGATCGGGACCAGGCTCAGCACCTCGGAGTCAGGCTCGCCGCCCCCATCGACATGCAGCTGCCGTGCCCAGGCGGTGATGTCCTGCCGGTAGGCGTTACGAGACTTGTCGTTGAGCCCGCGGCGCGTGAGAGTCGCCCGGTCGGTCAGGAAGTCCTCGACGACATCGCCGAACATCACACCGTCGTCAGGTACGCTCACATTCCCCGATATTACAGTCTTTTCGAACATTTCTGCGATAGGGGGTACTATCGCGGAATTCAGGCGAGGTGGCAGACTCCGGCCGTGACCGACACCGCTGTAGCTCACCACACCGAACCCGTCAACGGAATCGACCTGCACTGGGTGGAGTCAGGGCCGGCGGACGGCCGGCTCGTGATCCTGGTGCACGGGTTTCCGGAGTCCTGGTACTCGTGGCGCCACCAGATCGCCGCGCTGGCGGACGCGGGCTACCGGGCGGTCGCGATGGACGTCCGCGGATACGGCGGTTCCTCGAAGCCGCCCGCGATCGAGGACTACCGGATGCTGCGCCATGTCGCCGACAACGTCGCCCTGGTGCACGCCCTGGGCGCGAAGACGGCCACTATCGTCGGCCACGACTGGGGCGCTCCCATCGCCTGGACATCGGCTCAGCTGAGGCCCGACGTCTTCACCGCCGTAGCCGGTCTGTCGGTGCCGTTCAGCCCCTCCGGACGCCGTCGGCCCACCGAGGCGATGGCACAGGCCGGCGGTGACGACGAAGACTTCTACATCTCCTACTTCCAGGCCCCGGGTGTCGTCGAGGCCGAGATCCTGCCCGACGTACGCCGCTGGCTGCTCGGCATCTACTACTCGATCTCGGGCGATGGCGTGCTCGCCGCCGGTGGGGATCCGCGCGGGGCGCTCGGGCTGGTGCCGCGCGGCGACCGGCTCTCGGACCAGTTCATCCACCCCACCGAGATGCCTGCATGGCTGACCGAGGCCGACGTCGACTTCTACGCCCGCGAGTTCGCCGACTCCGACTTCTTCGGTCCGCTGGCGCGCTACCGCAACATCGACCGCGACTGGGAGGATCTCGCAGCCTTCGGCGACGTGCCGATCACCGTGCCCTCGCTCTTCGTCGCCGGCGAGTACGACGGTCCCGCGATCACCGGCCGCCGCCAGATCGAGCGCTTCGACCAGACCCTGCCGGGACTCACTCGTTCGGCGCTGCTCCCCCGGTGTGGTCACTGGGTCCAGCAGGAGCGCCCCGAAGAGACCAACCAGCTGCTGCTCGAGTTCCTGGCTAGCTCACAGCCACGCTGATCGCCAGGGCGACGACGGCGAGCAGCGGGATCACGCCCTGCTTGAGGGCCGCGCCGCGCTTGTCGGGCGAGGAGGCGAACAGCACTGCCGCCGCGGCTGCCATCGAGCCGGCGCCGGCGAACACCAGGGCAGCGCCGACCGCTGCGGAGCACACCGGGAACAGGACGATGCCGACCGCGGTGACGATGGCGAGGAAGAGGTTGTAGAAGCCCTGGTTGAAGGCCAGCTCCTTGGTCGCCTCGGCCTCCTCGGCGCCGATTCCGAACACGGCCCGCGTCTTCGGGCTCGTCCAGGTCAACGACTCCATCACGAAGATGTAGACGTGCACCAACGCAGCAAGCCCGGCGAGCACCAGCGCCACAACGAGGATCATGGGCTGAGACTAACCGGCTCAGATGCACTTGATGCGCTCCCTCCCCGGGACCGCTTCGTAGTGGCAGGATCATCGCCATGACCGTGGTAAGACCTCATCGGCTGATGCGGATGAGCGGACGCGACCCCGACGAGGTCGGCCGCTCCGCCACTCCCCTGGAACTGCTGTTCGATCTCGCCTTCGTCGTCGCGTTCGCTCAGGCCGGCGATGCGTTCGCTCATCTGGTGGCCGAGGAGCACCTGGCGTCCGCGATCGGTGGTTTCCTGTTCACCGCGGTCGCGATCTGCTGGGCATGGATCAACTTCGCCTGGTTCGCCTCCGGTTTCGACACCGACGACTGGGTGTTCCGCGCCTTCACCATCGTGCAGATGGCCGGCGCCATCGTCGTGGCTCTGGGCGTCGCGCCACTGTTCGAGTCGATAGAGCATGGTGGCGTCCTCGACAATCGCGTCCTGGTCGCGGGCTACGTCGTGATGCGGGTCGCGATGGTCGCGCAGTGGCTACGGGCCGCGTCGCAGTCCCCCACCTACCGTCGCACCGCGCTCACCTACGCCGGGTCGATCCTCGTCGCTCAGATCGGCTGGGTGATCCTCGCCGTGGCTCAGACGAGCTCGGTGGCCCTGGTGGTGTTCGCCTCGGTCGTCTGCTACGGCATCGAGATGGTCGGCCCTGTCTACGCCAAGCGCCGCTGGGGAATGCCGTGGAACGCCGAACACATCGCCGAGCGCTACGGGCTCCTACTGATCATCACGCTGGGTGAGGTCATCCTCGGCACGGTCGCGGCGGTGGCCTCGGCCGTCGAGAACGTCGGCTGGTCGCAGGAGTCGATCCTGCTCGTGGTCGCCGGGACCCTGTTGGCCTTCGGGATCTGGTGGGACTACTACATCATTCCGTTCGCCCACTTCATCGAGCGACATCGGGACCGGGCCTGGATCTTCGCCTACGGTCACATCCTCATCTTCGCCTCGGTGGCAGCCTTCGGCGGCGGCATCCATGTGGCGGCGTACGTCGTCGAGGGCGAGGCGAGCATCGGCGTGCTCGGCGCGGTGCTCTCGGTGGCGATCCCGCTGGCGATCTTCACGATCGCCTACTTCGGCATCTACTCCGCACTGAGGCGGCGCGTCGACATGCTGCACGTCAACCTGGCGGTCGGCATGCTCGGGGTCCTGGTGCTCGCGGTCGTCGCGGCGGCGGTCGGTGTCTCTCTCGGCTGGTCGCTGCTGATCGCGGCCGCCGCGCCGTATGTGACGGTCATCGTCTACGAAACCTGGGGCTATCGGCACGTGGCCGCGGACGTCGAGGCCATCTGAGCGGCCCGGCGGATCAGAACCGGACCGGGAACAGCTCGGTGCGCGCGACGGCCGCGTCGCGCTCGGCGCTGAGTGCCGTACGCCGCTCGTCGTTCATGTAGCCGTCCAGCGAGGCCTGGTCCGGGAACCGGAAGAGCTGGACCTCGTCAGGCTGCCCGGGTGCATCGTCGGCAAACGCACGGTGCACCACTTCCCCACCGTGCTCCGAGATCAGCCTCAGGACTCGGTCCTCGTAGGCATGGAGGGCCTCCGCCTCTCCCCCGTGCGCCCACAAGAGACAGCACAGGCGGATCGGACCTTCTGATGCATCTGACATGGGAGTCAACGTATCGGAGCGCGCATGGGCGCTGCCGACATCGGGTACCTGCTCGCTATGAGCCACGTCCTGGACATGGTGGGAGCCACGATCGTGGTGCTCCTTGTCCTGATGGTGCTCGCGGCTGCCGTCGGTTTCCTGCTGGCGAGGCTGGAGAGGCGGCGCGCACGCCGGATCAACGACGATCTCGTCGAGATGCGTGACCAGGCCGGCCGCCATCGCCGCCATCGCCACTAGCGCCGCCGTACCGTCGCCTTCGCGGCGCAGCTGATGCAGGTGCGCGCCACCGGGCGCGCCTCGAGCCGGCCCTCGCCGATCGGCCGCCCGCATTCCTCACAGGTCCCGTACGTGCCCGCGCCCAGGCGCTCCAGGGCAGCCTCGATCTCGTCGAGATGCTCGCGCGCCTGACGTACGAGCGCTTGGACCTGGGATCGTTCGAAGGCGATCGTCGCGCCCTCGGGATCGTGCTCGTCATCGGCGTTGGTGTCGCGCGAGGCCGCGACCACGGCGTCGAAGTCATCGCTGAGGTCTGCCAGGCGCGCGAGCGTCTGGCGGCGCTCCGCCTCGAGCCGTCCGCGCGCCTGCTCCATCATCAGTCGAAGACCGACCAGCAGATGTGGTTGCGGATCCTCTGGTCGTCGAGGACGAGGTCGCGGACGGGCTCCGGGAGCTGCGCGCGCTGCCAGCGACACTCCCGGCGCCCGGCCTCGATGGCCTCGTCGGGTGTAGCGGCCTCGCGCACTGCCTTGATGGCGTACGCCGCCGCGCCCAGGTCGTGGGCCGCGACATGGGCGACCACGCCGGCCTGGCCGGCGGCGTAGGCGGCGTTGCGGGCGGCTCCGCGCAGCGGCCGGGCCGCACCCATGGCGTGACCGCCGAGAGCGCGAGCCTCCATCATCTTCAGCTCACCGCGGGTCCAGGCCCGGGCCGCCTCGATGGCCTCCCGCGGCCGGAGGTCGTCGGGGCACTCCGTCTCGAAGAGCGGGAGCACGTGCTCGGCGCAGGTAGCCGCCCACAGGGCGAGTAGATGGTGGTCGGCGTCGGTGAGCGTTCCGCCGCGGCGGACGGTGATCAGACGCGGGTCGCGCTCCTTGGCCAGGATCATCGCTCTCCCCCCGGCCCGTCGGGATGAGTGAGGTCGTAGGCGGCGGAGACCTTCCTCGGTACGCACAGGCGCCAGGCGTCCACGACGAACTCACACGCCTCGTCGGGGTCGAGCGCGGCCAGGGACGACTCCACCCAGTTGAACCGCATCTCCGACTCACGGGGCAGGTGGAACTTGTCGGGCGTGCCGGCGACCAGTGCGGCACGCTCCTCCTTCGGGAAGCCGAAACCCATCTCGGTCTCGTCCAGGGAGAAGGCGACATAGACGATCGAGCCGACCCGGAACTTGAGCCGGCCGCGGACGAAGACCTCGTAGGACCGCTCCAGGCTCGAGCCGAGCCAGCGGACGTCCTCCACGGTTGCCATGTTCGGAGCGTAGGCGCAGACGTAGCCGACGGCACCCGAGTTTCGCGGCATCATGGCCCCATGGCGGCGAAGGTGGATCTGAAGAAGACGGTCGACGGCTATCGGGCACGTCAGGGTGAGTTCCGGGTCCTCGAGATGCCGCCACTCCCCTACCTGATGGTCGACGGGCACGGCGATCCCAACACCTCCCAGGAGTACGCGGACGCGCTCGCGGCGCTCTACCCGGTGGCGTACACGCTGAAGTTCGCCAGCAAGACCGGGGGCCGTGACTACGTGGTGCCGCCGCTGGAGGCGTTGTGGTGGGCCGAGGACATGGACGCCTTCACCCGGACACGGGACAAGTCGAAGTGGGACTGGACGGCGATGATCATGACGCCCGACTGGATCACCGAACAGATGTTCGAGGAAGCCGTGGCCAAGGTCGCCGCCAAGGACCGTCCCGCACGCCTGGACAAGGTCCGGTGGGAGACGCTCGCAGAGGGCTCCTGCGTGCAGACCCTGCACATCGGGCCGTACGACGCGGAGGGCCCGGTCCTCGAGGAGATGCACGAGCGGTTCATCCCGGAGTGCGGACTGCGGATGACCGGGAAGCACCATGAGATCTATCTCGGCGATCCGCGGCGGGTCGAGCCCGCCAAGCTGCGGACGATCCTGCGCCAGCCGGTTTCGGTGTACGAATGTTGACTGAAACTCTTGTCGCCGTGACGGCGCTCACATTACTCTTCAGTAACCCGGGACGAAGTGGTCCCGCTCACGTGAGGAGAGTCCCCCATGTCTCAGCACGCACCACGGATGTTGTTTGCCACCGCTCTGGCCGTCGCTGCGGTCGCTCCGGCCACCCTGGCTGCCCCTGCCGTCGCCGCTGACAACGGCACCACCGTCATCTCCCGCGGCGTCGAGATCCCGGAGTTCTACAACCCGCCGGCGACGCTACCCGGTGCGAACGGAGCACTCGTACGCACCGAGCCACTCCCCCTCGGCGTCGGCCTCTCGATCCCGGGCATCGGCTCGCTTCCCGGCACCGCGACCCGGGTGATGTACCGGACCACCGACAACAACGGCGCTCCGGCCGCGGTGACCGGCGCCTACATCGAGCCGCACGTGGCCTGGAATGGTGCCGGCGACCGGCCGCTCGTGGTCGTCGCGCCCGGCACCATGGGCCAGGGCGACCAGTGCTCGGCGTCGCTCGGTCTGGAGCGTCCGATCACCTTCAACGGAGACACCGTCTCGGTGGGCTACGAGGACATCGGGATCTACCGGCTGCTGGCGCGTGGCGTGGCGGTCATGGTGACCGACTACGTCGGCCTGGGAGCCACCGACCGGCTCCACACCTACGTCGACCGGGTCGACGGCGGCCATGCCGTGCTCGACGCGGCACGTGCGGCGCGGGACGTCCCCGACGCCTCGGTGACCGGCCATTCACGGGTGGCCCTCTACGGCTACAGCCAGGGCGGCGGCGCGACCGGATCAGCCTCCGAGCTCGCCGCGACGTACGCGCCCGACGTCAACCTCGTCGGCGCCTACGTCGGTGCTCCGCCCGCCGACCTGAAGGCGACCGCGGAGGGCATCGACGGATCGGCGCTCGTCGCCGCCCTCGGCTGGACCATCAACGGCCTCGCCCAGTCCAACCCGGAGCTCCGGCCGATCCTGGACGAGAACCTCAACCAGGCCGGAAAGGCAGCGCTCGAGGACCTCTCCACCGCGTGCGTCGCCGACGGGATCATCAGCTACCCGTTCCAGCGGAGCAGCAGCTGGACCACCACCGGGGAGAGCCTGGACGACATCATCGAACGTGAGCCTGAGGTGCGGGCGATCATCGACGAGCAGAAGCTCGGGCGCCTCAAGCCGCAGTTCCCGGTACGTCTGGCCACCGGCACCGAGGACGACATCGTCCCGCACGCGCAGTCCCGCCAGCTGGCCGTCGACTGGTGCCGGAAGGGCGCCAAGGTGACCTACAAGGCGGTCATCCTGCCCAACCTCGGCGACGGACTGGTCACCAACCACGTCACTCCGCTGCTCGTCGACCAGACCGAGGCGATCAACTGGGTCACCGACCGGGTCAAGGGCTACGCGACCGGCTCCAACTGCGTGACGATGCCGATTCAGCCCTGAGCGTGGCGTAGCCGCACGGACAGACAGGTCACACAGCCTTCGAGCTTCTCGAACTCGGAGATGTCGACCGCGACGACCGTGTAGCCGCGCTCCTCGAACATCGCTCTGCTCAGCGGTGCCGAGGCGGCCATCAGCAGCGTGCGGTCGTCGAGGACGACCACGTGGGAGCCCGATTCCTCCGGGACCGGCAGGAACCGGGCTCCCCACACGTCCGGGTCGTCGACCAGCGGCTCGTGCCCGATGACGGTGCCGTCGGGGAGCGCGGTGACGGCCGACTTGAGATGGAGCACCTTCGTGAGGGGGACGGCGACGACCTCGGCGCCCAGCGGTCCGAGCAGTGCCCGGAGCTGGGCGATGCCCTCGGCGTTCGTACGCCCGCCCTCCCCCACCCACACGGTGTCGCCGTGCTTGAGCACGTCGCCACCGTCGAGGGTCCCGGGCGCCTCGATGTGGGCGACCCGGTAGCCCCGCGCGCGAACGGCGTCCTCGGCCCCGTCGATCTCCGGGCGCCGCTCCAGCGCACCCGGTCGGCTGATCACGGCCAGGTCCGCGAGGACGACCATCGTGTCCTCGACGAAGACCGAGTCCGGGCAGTCGTCGGCGGGATCGACCTCGTGGATGGTCCAGCCGGCGGTGCGCATCGCGGCGACGTACGCGTCCCACTGCCTGCCGGCGAGGCCGACGTCGACCGGGCTCCGCTCGATGTGGGTGACGAGCCCGTCGGCGAGGCGGGGCGAGGGGCGGCGTACGAGAGCGTGCATGGGCGAAGTATCCCTACCCGATCCAGAACCTGAGCTCGTTGCCGAGCTGCTCGTCGGCTACGCCGCCGTTCTTCTCGATCACCCGCCGCGACGCGTCGTTGGAGGGGTCGCAGGTGAGCAGGGCACGCGAGACGCCGTGCTCACGGGCCTTCTCGAGGCCGAGCTCGAGCATGCGGGTCGCGTGGCCCTGGCGCCGCCACGGAGCGACGACGTGGTAGCCGATGTGACCGCCGTCGGCGGTCAGCGACGGCGTCAGCGTGTGGCGCACGACGAGGGAGCCGAGATAGTGCTCGCCCGAGATGTACCAGTAGACGGTCGACATCACCTCCCAGCGCTCCTTGTCGTGGTCCCGGGCGGCGACGAACGCGTCGAAGTCCTCGCTGGCCGGCCCGAGCCAGTCGGTGTCGGTGCCCCGGAGGAGACAGTCGGCCTGTTCGCCGGTGAGGTAGGAGGTGCGTACGGCCGTCGTCGGACGGACCAGGGCAGGGCGGTCGCTCAGCGTGATCATCGCCGGTCAGGAAATCACACCGGGCTCTCCGAACGCACCAGGTTTGTCTAAGGGCGAGGACTAGATTGAGGCCCATGAGCGAGGACGATGGACGCGAGATGTTCGAGCCGGAGTCGTGGGAGGAGCGCTATGCCGGCGAGGAGAAGGTCTGGAGCGGCAACCCTAACCCTCAGCTTGTGGCTGAGGTCTCCGAGCTGACGCCGGGCACGGCGCTGGACGTCGGTTGCGGCGAGGGTGGCGACGTCATCTGGCTCGCGCAGCAGGGCTGGACCGCGACGGGCGCCGACTTCTCCGCCAACGGGCTGGCCCGGGCGAGGCGGCATGCCGAGGAGACCGGCGTGGCGGAGCGTACGTCCTGGTGGCAGGTCGACGCCCGCACCTTCGACGCCGGAGGCCGGCAGTTCGACCTGGTCACCTGCCATTTCCTGCACACCCCTGACGGGAGCATGGTCGAGGTCGCCGGCCGCCTGGCCACCGCGGTCGCGCCCGGCGGTCATCTGCTCGTCGTCGGCCACGCGCCCTCGGAGGTCTTCGCGCGCCACGGGCACCACAATGCGATGTTCCTCGCCTCCGACCTGCTTGCCGGCCTGCCCGACGAGTTCGAGCCGGTCGTCGTGGAGCAACGTCCTCGCTTGACCATCCGCGACGGCGTCCCGGTCCAGATCGACGACTCGACCCTGCTCGCCCGCCGCGTGAGCTAGACGACGCCGCACCTTTTCAGGAGACGGGATCGAGGTCTGGAAAGGACCACGTACCGTCGAGGATCTCCGGTCGGGGTCGGTACATCCGGATGGTGTAGTTCCAGCCCTCCTCGATCGGAAGCGGGTTCAGGTCGCTGCTGTCTCCACCGAAGGTCACGGTGATCGATCCGTCAGCGTTCTTCTCGCCGGAGACGCTGTTGAGGTTGTAGGCGTCGAGGTCGTTCGGATGAAGAAACCCGTCGGAGCCGTAGACGGTGATGGACCAGAAGGCATCCACGGGCACGTCCTTGGCGGTGATCGTGTAGCGACCGACGGGCAGCCCCGGTTCCCGGCTCTCGTAGTAGGCCTCCTGCTTGGGCAGGCCGCCCCAGCCACCAGCGGTGCCGATGAAGTGGGCGTGCGGATCGGTGTCCTCTTTCGTGCCGAACATGCCCTGGGTGCCGTGAAAGCCCTGGGATGCTTCAGCCAAGGCGGCGGTACGCACCGCCGTGAACGACTCCTCGTCGTACGCGGGCAGCTCGAGCGGTTCGCTCGCCCGTGCCGTGAGGGCGAACCCGTCCTGGATCTGGTGAGCCTGAGTCACGTCTTCGGGGTCGGTGGTGTCGACCAGCACCCGCGCCGCCAAGAGGACGTAGGGAGTGTCGAACTCGTCGGTGGTGAGCTCGTACGCCCCGGGCTCGGCGTAGACCCGGTTGATGTAGTGGTCCTGGTTCACCACCATCACCGTCAGGTACCGATCACCGGCGTCGGGGATGGTCAGGGTCGCTCCGGCCGAGATGTTCGCGACGGCCATGCTGTACAAGGTGTCCCGGTTCAACCGGATCACCGTCTGCTCGTCGAGCGCGGCTGGAGCACGGTTGTGCTTCCAGACGTTCACACCGCCTGCCTGCGCCTGAAGCCCTGCGAGCATCCGGTTGCTCTCGGCCCTGACGAAGTTGTCCTCGGTCACCGTGATCATTTCAGCCTCCATTCGCGGGCGCACGTGCGCGAGCAGAAATCATCGGCATCGCCGAGCCGTTCACCATCACCCGACGCGGGTGACCTCCGCTCGTCCTGACCGCTCGGTGGGACTCAGTCCAAGCAGAAGACGTTTCCTTCGGGGTCTTCCATCACGATGAAGCCGTGGCTCATCGGCGGGTCGGGCTCGGAGCGGCGGACACGGGTCGCCCCGAGGGCGACGACACGCTCGCACTCGGCCTCGAGTGCGGCCATCCGCTCCTCGCCCTGCAGCCCTGGCGCGGCGCGGACGTCGAGGTGGACGCGGTTCTTGGCGGTCTTCGGCTCCGGCACGCGCTGGAAGAAGACACGCGGGCCGGCGCCTGCTGGGTCCTCGATCGCCGAGGCGTTGTTGCGCTGGTTCTCCGGCACCCCGACCCGCTCGAGGAACGGGTCCCAGGCGTCCAGCGGATCGGTGCCCTCGGGGACCTCGACTCCCGGCGGACCGGGGTGGACGTAGCCGAGCACGTCACGCCAGAACGTGGAGAGCGCGCGCGGGTCGTGCGCGTCGAAGGTGACCTGGAAGCTGCGAATCTGGAGTGCCATGGCTCCACCATGGCACCGAATCAGGACGGTCGGCGTCCGCTAACGACGGTGAGCAGGACCGGGCAGCCCCAGTCCGCGGCGCTCCTCCATCCGCAGGGCGATCATCGGGACCACGATCGCGGCGGCGACGACGTGGGTCAGGCACAGCACGCCGACGAAGGCCAGGTCGAACTCGAAGAACGGCAGCACGTCGGGGACCAGCGAGAGCCCGGTGAGCACGATCATGGTGATCTGGAAGGTCGAGCGGGGCATCGTGGCCACCCGGATCATCACCTCGGCGACGATGATGCCGATCAGCGAGCAGTAGACCGTGAGCATCGGGAACGCCGCGATCGGTACGTCGCCCGCGCTGCTGCCGAAGTCGACCCCGGCCGCCCTGGCGATCACAGCCATCACCGTCGTGGTGACCGCGGCGATGGCGGTCGCCACCAGGCCGCGCGGCCAGACTGGTGCCGGGCGCTCCCGCACGGGCGCCATCTCCACCGCCTTGGCCTTCCTGTGCTCGGGAAGGTAGAGGGTCATCTCAGGTGCTCCTTGATTGATACTGCAACCAATTCACACTAAGCGCGACGCTCTGTGCCAACCACATCCAGATACCCGCAAACAGGCGTGATTCGCGCCACCTGGGTCAGACCGGCGGGGCCGCGGCGTACTCCTCGTCGGTCACCGGCGTCATCCAGTGCACGACGGGGTGGTCGTCGTCGCCCTCGTTGATGGCGACGTGAACCATCAGCCGGTTGGGGGCGGCGCCGTGCCAGTGCTCCTCGTCGGCCTCGAAGAGCACCCGGTCCCCGGGCCGGATGACCTCGATCGGGCCGCCGCGGCGTTGGCACAGACCGACGCCCTCCGTGACGAAGACGGTCTGGCTCAGCGGGTGCCGGTGCCAGTGGGTCCGGGCGCCGGGCATGAAGTGCACCAGGCTGGCGGTGAGCCGAGAGGGTGCCGGTGCGGCGGCGACCTGGTCCACGTAGACGTCGCCGGTGAACCAGTCGGCGGGTCCCCTGAAGGTGTCGATCGAGCTGCGCGTGATCTGCATGGCTGTTCTCCTCAGTCGGTTCAGTCGGCTCAGTCGGTGGTGAGCAGGACCTTGGTGGCCTGCCGCTTGTCCATGGCGGCGTACGCCTCGGCGGCCGCCTCGAGCGGGAGGGTCAGGTCGAAGACCTCGCCCGCGTCGATCTCGTCGTTCATGATCTGCGCGACCAGGTCGGGCAGAAAGCGACGTACCGGGGCCGGGCCGCCGTGCAGGTGCACGCCGGAGAAGAACAGCTCCAGGCCGTCGAGGGAGACGTCGTGCGAGACCCCGACGTAGCCGAGGTGGCCCCCGGGGCGGGTGGCCCGGATCGCCTGGTTCATCGACTCCTGGGTGCCGACGGCCTCGATCACCGAGTGAGCGCCCAGCCCACCGGTGAGCGCCTTGATCCTCTCCACACCAGCGTCGCCGCGCTCCTCGACGATGTCGGTCGCACCGTAGCGGCGGGCCAGCGCCTGCCTGTCGGCGTGCCGGCTCATCGCGATGATCCGCTCGGCGCCGAGCTGCTTGGCCGCCAGGATCCCGAGGAGCCCGACCGCGCCGTCACCGACCACGGCGACGGTCTTGCCCGGGCCGGCCTCGGCCGCGACGGCGGCGAACCAGCCGGTGCCGAGCACGTCGGAGGCTGCCAGCAGGCTCTTGGCCTGTCCCTCGGTCGGGGTGCCGGGGACCACGACCAGGGTGCCGTCGGCCAGCGGGACCCGCGCCTTCTCGGCCTGGGTGCCGATCGAGCCCATGATCACCGCGTGCACGCAACGGCTCTGGTAGCCCGCCCGGCAGATCTCGCAGGTGTTGTCGGAGGCGAAGAACGACCCGACGACGAAGTCGCCGACCTTCACGTCCTTCACCTCGGCGCCGATCTCCTCGACCACGCCGACGTACTCGTGGCCCATCGGCGCCGGCCACGCCGCGTCCTCCTGACCGCGGTAGGGCCACAGGTCCGAGCCGCACACACAGGCGGCGGTGACCCGGATGACGGCGTCGGTCGGCAGCTCGATCCTCGGGTCCTCACGCTCCTCGACACGTACGTCGCCGGGGCCGTGCATCACTACTCCACGCATGTTTCATTCCTCATCGAAGCTTGTCGTGGGACATCCCCACAACAACCAGTGAACGCCGTCGGAGCGGCCCCCGGGAGTCACTGTCGAGGGGTGCACCAGGAGGGCACCCTTCACCAGGAAAGTGCCGCCTATCCTGGGAGAATGGACAACCGAGAAGAGGTACGCGAGTTCCTCACCACTCGCCGGGCGAAGGTCTCACCACAGGCCGCCGGGCTACCGCCGGGACCCAACCGACGGGTCCCCGGGCTGCGTCGCTCCGAGGTGGCGCTGCTCGCCGGGGTCAGCGTCGAGTACTACGCCCGCCTCGAGCGCGGCGCGCTCGGCGGGGCCTCCGCCTCCGTGCTCGACGCCATCTCCGGCGCGCTCCAGCTCGACGACACCGAACGCGCGCACCTGCTCGACCTCGCCCGCGCAGCCGACGGGATCCCCACCTCCGCCCGGGCCCGGCGGCGCCCCACCAGGCCCGCTCCCCCACGGCCTTCGCTGCAGTGGGCGCTCGACGCGATCACCGAGGGCGTCGCGTTCGTCCGCGACAGCCACCAGAACCTGCTCGCCACCAACCCGCTCGGGCGGGCCTTCTACACACCGCTGATCGGCGACGGCGGCCGCATCCCCAACCTGGCCCGGTTCCAGTTCCTCGACCCCGCCTCACGCGACTTCTATCCCGACTGGGACCTCTTCGCCCAGATGTGTGTCGCGATCATGCGCGCCGAGGCCGCCCGAGACCCCCACGACCGCGTCTTCCAGGACCTCGTCGGTGAGCTCTCCACCCGCAGCGACACCTTCCGCCGGCTGTGGGGCGCCCACGACGTACGCCAGCACGGCGCGGGCACCAAGCGCTTCCACCACCCCGAGGTCGGCGAGGTCACCCTCGCCTACGAGGAGCTGACCGTCACCGCCGAGCCCGGCCAGGTGCTGATGGTCTACACCGCCGAGCCCGGCTCCCCCTCGGCCGAGCGGCTCAAGCTGCTCGCCTCGTGGGGCGCCGAGCTCCCTGCGTACGCCGTGGGCCAGGTCTGAGGCTCACGCCCCGACGTACGCCGCCAGGTGCTCGCCGGTGAGCGTCGACTTCTTGGCGACGAGCTCGGCGGGCGTGCCTTCGAAGACGACCAGGCCACCGTCGTGACCGGCACCCGGGCCGAGGTCGATGATCCAGTCTGCGTGCGCCATGACCGCCTGATGGTGCTCGATCACGATCACCGACTTGCCGGCGTCGACCAGCTTGTCGAGCAGCGCCAGCAGGTTGTCGACGTCGGCCAGGTGGAGACCCGTGGTCGGCTCGTCCAGGACGTACGTCCCGCCCTTCTCCCCCAGGTGCATGGCCAGCTTGATCCGCTGCCGCTCGCCGCCGGAGAGGGTGTTGAGCGGCTGGCCGAGCTTGAGGTAGCCGAGGCCGACGTCGGACATCCGCTCGAGGATCTTGGCGGCGGGCGGCACCTTCGACTCGCCCTCGGAGAAGAAGGCGTGCGCCTTGGCGACCGAGAGGTCGAGCACCTCGGCGATGTTGAGCCCGCCGAGACGGTATTCGAGCACCAGGGCCTGGAACCGCTTGCCGCCGCAGTCCTCGCAGGGCGACGCGACGGTCTCCATGAAACCGAGCTCGGTGTAGATCATCCCGTTGCCCTTGCAGGTCGGGCACGCGCCCTCGGAGTTGGCCGAGAAGAGCGCCGGCTTGACGCCGTTGGCCTTCGCGAACGCCTTGCGGATGGGCTCGAGAAGACCCGTGTACGTCGCCGGGTTGCTCCGCCGCGACCCCTTGATCGCGCTCTGGTCGACGAACTCCACGTCGGCGCCGGCCGGGATGGAACCGTGGATCAGCGACGACTTCCCCGACCCGGCCACGCCGGTGACGACCGTCAGCACGCCGAGCGGCACGTCCACGTCGACGTTGCGCAGGTTGTGCGAGGTCGCCCCGCGGATCTCCAGATGCCCCTTCGGCTCGCGGACCGACTCCTTCACCGACGCGCGGTGCCCGAGGTGGCGCCCGGTCAGCGTGTCGGCGTCGGCGAGCCCTTCGTAGGTCCCCTCGAAGCAGATCGTCCCGCCGTCGCTGCCGGCTCCGGGCCCGAGGTCGACGACATGGTCGGCGATCGCGATGGTCTCCGGCTTGTGCTCGACGACCAGAACGGTGTTGCCCTTGTCGCGCAGGTCGAGGAGCAGCTTGTTCATCCTCTGGATGTCGTGCGGGTGCAGGCCGACGGTCGGCTCGTCGAAGACGTAGGTCACGTCGGTCAGCGCCGAGCCGAGATGACGCACCATCTTCGTACGCTGCGCCTCACCGCCGCTCAGGGTCCCCGAGGGCCGGTCGAGGGAGAGATATCCGAGACCGATCTCGACGAACGAGTCGAACAGGTGCAGGAGCCCGGCGACCAGCGGCGCCACCCCGGGCTCATCGACGGTCCGCAGCCACTCCGCGGCGTCGGTGACCTGCATGGCGCACACGTCCGCGATCGACTTGCCGCGGATCTTCGAGGAGAGCGCCGACTCGTTGAGCCGGGTCCCGCCGCAGGCCGGACACGGCTTGAAGACCGCCGCCGCCTCCACGAACTTCTTGATGTGGGGCTGCAGCGCGTCGACGTCCTTGCTGAACATCGACTTGCGGATCTTCGGGATCAGGCCCTCGTAGGTCATGTTGATGCCCTCGAGCTTGATCTTGCGCGGCTCGGCGTAGAGCAGGTCGTGACGCTGCTCCTCGGTCATCTTCTCGATCGGCACGTCCTCGGGGACGACCACCTTGTAAGCCGCCACCATCCACCCGTCGGCGGTGTAGCCGGGCACGAGGATCGCCCCGTCGACCAGCGACTTCGACTCGTCGATGATGGCAGCGAGGTCGAGATCGGAGATCGTCCCGCGGCCCTCGCACTCGGCACACATGCCGCCGAGGTAGACCGCGTCCTTGACGATCGTCTTCTCACCCTTGGGCCCGGTCATCACGCCGCTCGCGCGGGTGGTGGGGATGTTGAAGGAGAACGCGGTCGGGCCGCCGATGAACGGCTCCCCCAGCCGACTGAACAGCGAGCGCAGCATCGCGTGGGCGTCGGTGACCGTGCCCAGCGTCGAGCGCGGGTTGGCGCCGAGCCGCTCCTGGTCCACCAGGATGGCGGTGGTCAACCCCTCCATCGCGTCGACCTCGGGCCGCGGCAGGCTGGGCATGAACCCCTGGATGAACGTCGAGTACGTCTCGTCGATCAGCCGTCGCGACTCCGCCGCGATCGTGCCGAAGACGAGCGACGACTTCCCCGACCCCGACACCCCGGTGAACACCGAGAGCCGGCGCTTGGGGATCTCGACCGAGATGTCCTTGAGGTTGTTCTGCCGGGCCCCCTGGACTCGGATCAGGTCGTGGGTGTCGGCATTGTGCTCGTTCGAGCCGGGGTCGTTCATGGCGATCAGGCTAGTCGGAGGCGTGAATCCAGGCCTGCACATTTCCGGCTCACTTGACCTGCTGCAGCCGGATGGTGTTCCCGGCAGGGTCGCGGAAGGAGCAGTCCCGCATGCCCCAGTCCTGGTCGGTCGGCTCCGACATGATCTCGCCGCCGCTGGCCTCGATGCCGGCCTGGACCTTCTCGAAGGCGGCGTCGACGTCGGCGGAGGAGAGCATCAGGCTGGCGAAGGTGCCCTTGGCCATCATCTCCTGGATGACTCGGCCCTCCTCCTCGCTGATGTTCGGGTCGGCGAGGGGCGGGTAGAGCACGACGCTCACCCCGGGCTGCGCCGGCGGTCCGATCGTGAGCCAGCGCATCGCCTCGTACCCGACGTCCTTCCTCACCTCGAACCCCAGCAGGTCGCGGTAGAACCTCAGCGAGGCGTCGGGGTCGGTGTGCGGGAGGTAGCTGTGGCAGATGTTGATGTCCATGGACCTCACGTTATGTAGGGGTCGGGGACTTTCGCTTCTCGATTTCTGACCGGTCTGGTCACCTGCTTGGACACGCACGGCGGGATTCCCGCTCCGCCGGCCACGGCCTTGTCGCGGTAGACGCTCGGCGACATCCCGACGAGCTCGCTGAACCGGGTCGAGAACGTGCCGAGCGAGGAGAAGCCGACCTCGAAGCAGATGTCGGTGACGCTGAGGTCACCTCGGCGCAGCAGGGTCATGGCCCGCTCCACCCGCCGGGTCATCAGGTAGGAGTAGGGCGGCTCACCGTAGGCCTTCTTGAACTCCCTGCTCAGATGGCCTGCCGACATGTGTACGCCACGGGCCAGTGCCTCCACGTCCAGCGGCTGCGCGTACTCCCGGTCGATCCTGTCCTTGACCTTCCGCAGCAGCTTCAGGTCACGAAGTCGCTGCTCCTGGTCGGGCTTCGTCGTCACTCCCCGATCCTCCCATTTGATGAATCTGCCGCGTGTCGAAGAAAGAGTGTCGAATTCGGGCGCGCACACTCGTGGAGTAGGTGAAGGAACAACACGGATAGGAGAAAGTCATGTGGGACACAGCCCAGAACCCCGAAAACGTACACAGCTTCCCGATGTCGCACTTCCTGACGTGCCAGCGGTGTGGCCACGAGGTGCACACCTACCTCGCCTGCAGCGACAACTGCGCCTGCGCCCCGGTGATCATGCCCGGCAGCGTCCCGCTGGCCGCCTGATCCGACTAGATCTTCAGGCCCGACTCGATCGCGAAGACGACGAGCTGGGCGCGGTCACGGGCATGCAGCTTCACCATCGCCCGCGAGACGTGCGTGCGGACGGTATCCGGGCTGACCACGAGCTCGGCGGCGATCTCGGCGTTGGAGCGGCCGGTGGCCACCCAGGCGACCATCTCCCGCTCGCGCTCGGTGAGATCACCCAGACGCGGATGCGGGTTGGCGGCTCGGCGCGATGACCCGAACTCCTCGATGACCCGCTTCGTCACGGTCGGCGCGAGCAGCGAGCCGCCGTCGGCGACGACCCGGACCGCGTCCAGCAGCGCGACCGGCTCGGCGTCCTTGAGCAGGAACCCGCTCGCTCCCAGCCGCAGCGCCTCGAAGACGTACTCGTCGAGCTCGAAGGTCGTCAGCATCACCACCCGTACGTCCTTCAGCGAGGCGTCGCGGGTGACCTGCTCCAGCATGCCGAGGCCGTCGAGGACCGGCATCCGGATGTCGCACAGGACCACGTCGGGGTGGGTGCGGCGTAGCATCGGCAGCGCCGCGCTGCCGTCGGAGGCCTCCCCGACGATCTCCAGATCCGGCTCGGCGCCGATCATCGTCGCCAGGCCCATGCGGACGAGGGGCTGGTCATCGACCAGAGCAACCCTGATCAGCGTGTGATCGGTACTGCTCATGCCAGCCCCTCCGCGCCACCCGCCGAGGACCCTGAAAGCGGGAGGGAAGCCCGCAGCCGGAAGCCCCGTACCTCCGGCCCCGCATCTAGGGTGCCCCCAAGTGCCTCCACGCGCGACCGCATTCCCACAATTCCCATCCCGGGACGCCTTTCCCCGCTCAACATGTCCGATCCCCGCCCGTCGTCGTGGACCGTCACGACCATCTCGGCCGCGGAGGTCGCGACGATCGATACCTCGGCTCGCGTCGCTCCGGCATGCCGCAGCACGTTGGTGAGCCCCTCCTGGACCACGGCGTACGCGGCCCTTTCCGCTTCCACCGAGGCCGAGTCCACCTCGACGCGAAGCGCGACCTCCAGTCCCCCGGTGCGCACGCGCTCGACCAGAGCAGGCAGGTCGGCGAGCCCGTGCTCGGGTGCCCGCGGCGCCGGACCGGCGCCGTTCTCGGTGTCGTTCTCGATGTCGGTCAGGCGGGCCAGCTGGCTCCGCAGCAGGTCGAGCGACTCCTTGCTCTCGGCACGGATGGCCTCCAGGTTGCGGCGGGCAGCAGCCGGGTCGCGGTCGAGCACGTGCAGCGCGGCGCCTGCCTGCATCGCGATCACCGCGAGCCCGTGACCGACACCGTCGTGCAGGTCGGTGGCCATGCGCACCCGCTCGTCGCTGACGACCCGGCGCTGTCGCTGGGCGCGGGCCTCGTTGCGGGAGCGCAGCGCGCTGGCGATCGCACCGCTCGCGGCGATCAGGGCGACCTGCCCGAAGGCCTGCCACTGGGACAGGTCGCCCTCCGGTCCACCGTCGGGCCCCCAGGGGCCGCGGCCACCGTCGAGCCGGGGGCTCTCCGCCGGGTTCAGCAAGATCCCGGTGGCCACGAGGGCCGCGCCCACGACCGCCCAACCGACCCACTTCCGTGGTGGCAGCGACCACGCCACCGCGAAGGTGACCGCGGGTAGCGCCATGAAGATCGGCCCATCGGCGTAGCCCGCGGTGAAGTAGACGCCGACACAGAGCCCGCTGACGGCCAGCACCCATCCCGGCGGCTGCCGCAGCAGCACCGGGAGGACGGCGACGAGAGCGAGCAGCGCGGCCAGCACGGCCGGCCCGCGGGTGTCTGCCTGGGCGTTGCTACCCAGCGAGCCGACCAGCATCACCACGACGATCAGCCAGGGCAGCCAGTGGCGACGGATCCGGGACATGGACATGACCCTAGTTCGCGCGGGCACCCGAGACGTACGACAAAAGCGGCCGGCCGCCTACGCAGATCTGCGTAACCCGAAGCCTCCACGGTGCCGATGCCGACCAGGGGCCGGCCACGAGAGCGTGAGGAGCATGAACGAACTCGTGGTTGAGACCGACGGGCTGACCAAGCGGTACGGCGACAGGCTCGCCGTCGACCGGGTCAGCATGACCGTCATGCGTGGCGAGGTGTACGGCTTCCTCGGCCCCAACGGGGCCGGCAAGACGACCACCTTGCGGATGATGCTCGGCCTGATCCGGCCCACCGCCGGATCGGCCAGCGTCCTGGGCCGTCCCGCCGGACGACCCGAGGTCACCGCCCGCATCGGCGCCCTCATCGAGGGTCCCGGCTTCTACCCCTACCTGAGCGGCCGCGACAACCTGCGCACGATGGCTCGCTACCAGGGGCTGCCGACCAGCGAGGTCGACCGGGTGCTCGAGATGGTCGACCTCGCCGACCGGGCGAAGGACGCCTTCAAGGGCTACTCGCTGGGGATGAAGCAGCGCCTCGGCGTCGCCGCCGCGATGCTCGGCTCACCGGACCTGCTGGTGCTCGACGAGCCCACCAACGGGCTCGACCCGGCCGGCATGGCCGACATGCGGGCCCTGGTGGTCTCCCTCTCCGAGGCCGGCCAGACCGTGATCCTCTCCAGCCACATCCTCGCGGAGGTGCAGGAGATCTGCGACCGCGTCGGGGTCATCGACAACGGCCGCCTGCTGCGTGAGTCGACCGTCGCCGACCTGCGCGGCGGCGCGACCCTGCGGGTCCGGGCGACCCCCGAGGACGCCGCTCTGGCGGCCGTCATGCGGATGGCAGGTGACGAGGGCGTACGCCGCATCGGCAACGAGACGCTCGAGGTCGACCTGCCGGTCACCGCGGCCCCCGAGGTCGTACGTCATCTGGTCGCCCACTCCATCGATGTCCACGAGGTCACCGTCGCGGAACGTTCCCTGGAGGACGTCTTCTTCGAGATGACCGGCAACAAGGAGCTCGTGTCATGACTGCGCTGAACGTAAGAGGATTCATCAACAGCACCCGGGCAGAGCTGCTGCGCCTGCGCAAGTGGTCGGCGATCTGGGTGATCGTCGGCGCCTGGCTGGCGCTGTCGCTCTCCTTCGGGTACGTCTTCAACTATGTCGCCTACAAGACCGGCGACGACAACTTCGCCGGTGACGGCGCCGGCAACGCCCAGCTGCTGGCCGAGCTGATGCCGAACGCGATCCCCGACGTGATCGTCAGCGGCCTGCCGATGTTCGGCGGCGCCCTCGCGATGGTCGTCGGCGCGCTGGTCGCCGGCAACGGGTTCGGCTGGGGCACCTGGAAGACCGTCTTCACCCAGGGACCGGGCCGGTCCACCGCCGTCGGCGGCTCGCTGGCCGCGGTCACCCTGTTCATCTTCGCGATGATGACCGCGACCCTGGTCCTGTGCGCCGGCGTCTCGGTGGCGATCGCGGCGACCGAGGGGCAGTCGATCACCATGCCCGCCCTGAGCGATCTGGCGCAGTCCTTCGGTGCCGGGTTCCTGGTGCTGGAGATGTGGGCGCTGCTCGGGTTCCTGGTCGGCGTACTCGCCAAGGGACCCGCGCTCGCCGTCGGCCTGGGCCTGGTCTGGTCGCTGGTGGTCGAGAACCTGCTCCGCGGCGTCGGCAGCCTGCTCTCGGGCATCGAGACCGTCACCGAGGCCCTCCCGGGAACCGCCGGAGGCTCGTTGGCCGGCGCGATCATCGGCGGACCCAACGGCACCCCGGGAGTCCTCGATGCGATCTCGGGCGAGCGGGCGCTGATCACCGTCGCCGCGTACGTCCTGGTCGCCGGGGTCGCTGCGGTGGTCGTGATGAGGCGGCGGGACCTCGCCTGACCTCGAAAAACATGTCTTTAACACACGCCGGGACGGGTCCGTGACACGTCTCGGCGTGTGACCGACAATCCGAGTGTGATCCTCGTTAAGTCTACTGTTTTGGTGGACAACAACCGAGCTGTCCGTTCTCAACGTCGAGACTTTCCCGTCTAGAAGAGGTTCCCACCCGTGTCCTCCAACACGCCCGAGCCCACCCCGCTCATCGAGGCTCCCAAGTCCAAGCTCCCGCTGATCATCGGGATCGTCGTCGCCGCCGCCGTCGTGATCGGCGGCCTCGCGTTCTTCCTCACCCGCGACGACGACTCCGGCAGCGACCTGACCAAGGTCACCCTCGGCGTCGTCGGTGCCGACGACCCCTACTGGAAGACCTTCCAGGACGCCGCCCGCGAGGAGGGCATCGACCTCGAGGTCAAGAACTTCGGGGACTACAACCAGCCCAACCCGGCGCTCTCGGAGGGCGAGCTGGACCTCAACCAGTTCCAGCACATCATCTTCCTGGCCGACTACAACGTCCAGAACGATGACGACCTGATCGCGCTCGGCTCGACCGCGACCTACCCGCTGGGGCTCTACTCCTCGAAGTACAAGAGCCTCGACGAGATCAAGGCCGGCGACACCGTGATCGTCCCTGACGACGAGACCAACCAGGCCCGCGGCCTGGTGCTCCTCCAGTCCAAGGGCCTGATCGAGCTGACCGACGGCGGCACCCCGTTCAGCACCATCAAGGAGGTCGACCCCTCCTCCAAGGTGAAGATCAAGGCCGTCCAGGCGGCGATCACCCCCTCCTCGCTCCCCGACGTCGCTGCCGCGATCATCAACAACGACTTCGTCGAGGACGCGGGTCTGAAGTTCTCCGACGCCCTGGCCACCGACGACCCGTCCGACCCCAAGGCGCTGCCGTACGTCAACATCTTCGCCGCTCGCGCCGACGACGCCGACAACGCGACGTACAAGAAGCTCGTCAAGATCTTCCAGGACACCAAGGCGGTCCAGGACGGCGTCTACGAGACCTCCGGCGACACCGCCGAGCTCGTCAAGATCCCGGTCGAGGACCTGCAGAAGTCGCTCG